>JBBRMH010000154.1:0-9375 GCA_038230935.1 Burkholderiales bacterium
AAATATGGTGCCCATTCCGGGAATCGGACCCGGGACCTCTCCCTTACCAAGGGAGTGCTCTGCCACTGAGCCAAATGGGCTAAAAACCTTTACACGCAACAAAAACCAGTTAACCATGGAGCGGGGTAGGAGAATCGAACTCCTCGCTTTAGCTTGGAAGGCTAAGGTATTACCACTATACGAACCCCGCACAAGTGCATTTCGTAAAAATACGTAAAAATATCCGCAAATACAGTCAATTGTTGCCGGTCAATCTTCGCTGGTGGATGGGGCTGGATTCGAACCAGCGTACGCGTTAGCGAGCAGATTTACAGTCTGCCTCCTTTAGCCACTCGGACACCCATCCTTGCGAAGAATTACGGATTATGCCACGCTTTTATTGCCCGGGCTTTGGGCCATGGCGAGAAAATTTTGGAAATATGTCAGCTCAGGCTTTGCGATGCTGCTCACGCCATGCCCGTGCCTCTGAAAAATGTCCACAACCCATAAAAGGCAGGGGCGGCCGCAGGGCCGACAGCGGCGACGGGTGGTTCGCTACCAGCACCTTGTGGCGACTGGCATCAATTAGCACGCGCTTGCTTTGGGCATGTGCGCCCCAGAGCATGAACACCACGGGCTGCGCGCCATCAGAGACCTGCTGGATCACGGCATCAGTGAGTACTTCCCAGCCACATTTGGCATGGCTGGCGGGCAAGCCTTCTTCAACTGTCAGGCAGGTATTGAGCAACAGTACGCCCTGCGTTGCCCACTTCACCAGACTGCCGCCCGGCACCGGAAACTTTGGCGGTGGCGTGCCCAGATCGCGCTCCAGTTCCTTGAAGATATTGCGCAGTGATGGCGGCACAGGCGTGCCAGGTGCCACCGAAAAGGCCAGCCCCTCCGCCTGACCGCGCCCGTGATACGGGTCTTGTCCCAGAATGACCACGCGCACCTCCCCGGGTGGCGTCAGCGCCAATGCATGCAGGGGGTGCGGCGGGAATATCACAGCCTTGTCTGCCAGCCGCTGCTGCAAAAATGCCAGCAAGGATTGCCCGGTGACACTGTCAAAAAAACCGTCTGTCAAGCCACGCCAGCCGGGAGCGACTGGCCAGGCCGTCGGGTCAGCGCCCGTGAGCTGATCGTCTGAATTGTTGTTCATGACCGCCATCACACCGCACCAAACAATGTCTCAAGCGCCAAGCCGGGATCGTCAGCACGCATGAAAGCTTCGCCCACCAAAAAGGCGTTAATTCTGGCCTCTCGCATGCGCTGCACGTCAGCAACCGTCGCAATGCCCGACTCCGTCACCAGGATGCGCCCCTCTGGCACCTGGCCCATCAGGCTGAGCGTGGTGTCGAGCGTGACCTCAAAGGTTTTGAGGTTGCGGTTGTTGATGCCGATCAGGGGAGTTTTAAGCTTCAGCGCGCGCTCCAGCTCAACCGCGTCGTGCACTTCTACCAGCACCGCCATGTCAAGCGACATCGCCAGCGCTTCCATGTCTTTCATTTGCGCGTCGTCCAGGCAGGCGGCAATCAGCAAAATGCAGTCCGCGCCCATGACGCGTGACTCATAGACCTGGTAGGCATCGACCATGAAGTCCTTGCGCAGCACGGGCAAGGCACAGGAGGCGCGGGCCTGCTTGAGGTAGTCCGCACTGCCTTGAAAAAACTGCGCATCGGTCAGAACCGACAGGCACGCAGCGCCAGACTCGGCATAGCTTTGTGCGATGTCTGCCGGAATGAAATCAGCCCGCAGCACGCCCTTGGACGGGCTGGCTTTCTTGATTTCTGCAATCACGGCGGGCTGGCCAGCAGCGATTTTTTTGCGCATCGCACCGACAAAGTCGCGTGTCAACACACGGGACTCTGCATCAAAACGCACCGCTGCCAGCGGTTTTAGCTGAAGTGAGGCGGCGATTTCTTGGCGCTTGACGGCGATGATTTTTTCGAGAATGTCAGACATGGTGTTCAGGTTGCTTTCAATGGTTTCAGACAGCAAATTTCAAGTGGCAAGTGTTTGGCTCAGCGCCGCCAGTTGCTGCAGCCTGGCCTTGGCCGCACCGGACTCCAGCGCCGCTCGGGCCTTGTCGATGCCCTCTCTCATCGACGCTGCAACGTTGGCCGCATACAGCGCCGCACCCGCATTGAGGATAACAATGTCGCGCGGCGCGCCGCTCTGGTTGTCCAGCACGCCCAGCAGCATGGCTTTGGACTCTTCGGGCGTGGCCACCCGCAGCGCCCGCGTGCTGGCCATGTTCAATTGAAAGTCTTCGGGGTGAATTTCGTATTCAGTGATCTCGCCGTTTTTCAGCTCGCCCACCACCGTGGCCGCACCCAGGCTGATCTCGTCCATGCCGTCCTTGCCATACACCACCAGCGCATGCTCGGCCCCCAGCCGCTGCAGCGCCCGTATCTGGATGCCTACGAGGTCTGCATGAAAAACACCCATCAGAATGTTGGGTGCGCTGGCAGGGTTGGTCAGCGGGCCGAGGATGTTGAAAATGGTGCGTACGCCCAGTTCCTTGCGGATGGGGGCGACGTTTTTCATGGCCGGGTGGTGGTTGGGCGCAAACATGAAGCCCACGCCAACGTCTTCAATGCAACGGGCAATCGCTTCCGGCGGCAAGCTGATGTTGATGCCAAGCGCCTCCATCACGTCTGCACTGCCTGATTTGCTGCTGACACTGCGCCCGCCGTGCTTGCTGACTTTGGCGCCTGCCGCTGCAGCCACAAACATGGAACAGGTCGAGATGTTGAAGGTGTGCGAGCCGTCCCCGCCCGTTCCCACAATGTCCACCAGATGGGTCTTGTCGGCCACATGCACCTTGGTCGAGAACTCGCGCATGACCTGAGCGGCGGCTGTGATTTCACCGATGGTTTCTTTTTTAACCCGCAGACCGGTGATCAGTGCCGCCATCATCACGGGCGACATCTCGCCACTCATGATCAGCCGCATGATGTGCAGCATCTCGTCGTGGAAAATTTCGCGGTGCTCGATGGTGCGCTGCAGAGCTTCGCTGGCGGTGATTTTGTGTGAATTTGGCATAAAAGTGCTTCAAAAAACTTTTTTCAGGTGGCAATAAAGTCAGGGTGCAGACGAGTCATTAACGCAGAGGCGCAGAGAACGCAGAGTTACGCAGAGTTACGCAGAGAATACAAATAAACTGGGTTTTCTCCAATCTGCGGGTCTCTGCGTTCTCTGCGCCTCTGCGTTGAAGTATTGGACTCGGCAGTGCCAATTTTAGGGATGAAATGAGCCTCTGGCGCAAGTAAACCCAGCGCAACCCGCTATCGAATCGATAGTAAAAACAGCCCACTCAAAGTGCAATCGTCATTTCGTCACCAGCCACGTTGCGCACCCGCAGGCGCAGTGGCCGGGCGCTGCAATGCAGGCGGCCATCCCAGGCGCTGCCTTGCTTTTGGCCGTTAAGCCACAAGCGATTTTTAGCATCAATGCGGGCTTCAGCCGCGCTGTGCCATGCACCGTCAGCGCTGCTGCAGTCCACCGACAACCACTCGATGCATTCCAGGCCGTCTTCGCTCAGCCCTGACGGCTCCGTGCTGGCTGACTTGCTGCGCACAGCGCTGGGTTGCAAGGCCATTTTTTGCCGGGCTTTATCCAGCTTGCGGGCCAGGTAGTCGCTGTAATAACGCTCGATCACGACCTTAAAACCGCCTGCAGCATCGGCTTCGACCCGCGCGGTCAGCTCATCGCCCAGCACCAGGTCTGCCAGCAGGGGCTGGAGGTCGCGCAGTTCCACGGCAATGCCGCTGGGGTTGTGGTCGGCCAGCCAGCGCTCGCAAGCCTCGGGGTCGGCGATGTCGATGGTATAGACCACCACGCGCTCCACCGGGTAATCCCACTCGGCCAGTTTGGGGAGTTCTTCCATCGTCAGGCGGTGCAGCGCGGCTTCGTCAAACACGCGGCTGCTTGAGTCCAGCAGGTTGGGCAAATGCACCGGCACCGCGCCGTTGTTTGAGAAAATACCCGCCCAGTAAGCTGGCAAAGGCAGCTTGCTTTGCGCCCTGCCCAGGCCAGGAATCAGGCCCTGCAACTTGGCCTGAGTTTGCTGTGGGTTGCGAAACAGCTGCACGCCGTCTTGCACGCGCAGCACATCAAACGTCGCGCCAGCGCCCGCCAGCCGGTCACGCGCGGTTTGAATGCTGTTCAGGCCAATGTCACTGTGTACAAACCGCCGGCCCAAGTCATGGGCGACCTTGGCTGTGACGCCCGAACCGCCAAAAAAATCGGCCACCAGCATGCCGGGGTTGCTGGACGCTTCAATCACGCGGCGCAGCAGGGTTTCGGGTTTTTGGGTGGCGTAGTCCACGCGCTCGGCAGCCTGGGAATTGACGGCGGGAATGTCGTCCCACAGCGCCTGGCAGGGCATGCCTTTCAGCTCGTCGAGGTACACCTTGAGCCGGATGCCGTTGTTGCTGGTGAAGTGCAAACGGTCCGCCGCGTCGTGCGCCTGCATGGTCTCCAGCGGGCAGCGCCACAGCGAGGTGCAGCCTTTGTAGGTGTAGGGGTAGCCGCCGCCGCGCAGGCCCTTGGCTGTCAGATTGCCGCCTTCCCACTTGCGGCCATCCGGGTCGGTGCTGGTGAACCGGGCGAGGTATTCAACCGAATATGGTTGCACGGGCGCATTGAACAAAAAATCTTCGCGCTGGCTGTAGAAATAAATCGTGTCGCAGTTCACGCCGTAGGTTTGCGCGTCGCTGTGTGCGGTAGTGCGCTTCCACACAATCTCGTTCCTGAAATTCTCCTCGCCAAACACCTCGTCGAGCAAAATTTTCACATAGTGGCCAATGTGCCAGTCCAGATGCACGTAAATGCTGGCCGTATCGCTCATCACGGCTTTGATGGCTTGCAGGTTCTCATACATCCAGTTGAGGTAGTCCTCTTTGTTCCAGATGTCGCCGTACAGGGTTTCTTCCCAGCCGTCGGCTTCCAGCGCTGTGGGAGCGGATTCATCCGTAGCCGCCGCTGCCTTCCCGGCATGGGGGTGGCGGCGCAGCAGCACCTTTTTGCCGTAGTTGGCCCCGCTGGCAAAAGGCGGGTCGATATAGACCAGATCAATTTTTTGCCCGGTCGCCAGCAGGTGCGCGCAAGCAGCCTGGCATTCACCATGCACTATTAAATCAGGAGCAGCTTGTGTAGGTATTACGTAGGCTGGAGCCGTATTTGATGCTTTTTTTGTACTTTTTTTAGGCGGTTTTGCGCTGGCAGCCTGGCTGAGTGCCGCAGCCGGGCTGGCCGTGACCTGCTCGACCACCTGCACCTCGTACAGTGGCAAGCCCCGGCTCAAGCGCTGGCCGGGCTTCTGGTTGCCGTTGTAGCGCAGCGTGCGGGCAAAGTTGCCCAGCACAGCCTGGCCGCGCAGCACGATGGGGTCGATGGGAATGTAGCGAATGGGCATGTTGGTCGATTTACAGGGAAGGGGTGATGCCAAAAAACTGCAGCGCGTGGCCCAGCAGGGTCTGGGCCGAGCTGCGGTAAGCGCGGTTGGGTGGCTCGGGCACCTCGATAAAGTCAAAACGCGGGTAGCCAAACTTGTCGTTGTTCAGGCGCAAAAACGCGCTGCTGACAAATTGTTTGCGCAGGGTATAGGCGCTTTGCTCGGCAAAGCCCGCGCCTTTGGCTTCGATGATGAGGACTTTGCCGACTTTGCCACCAGGCTCGCGCTGGAGCATTAAAAAGTCTGGCGTGTAAGCACCCAGCTTTTGCCAGCGTTGCTGTTTGCCAGCGCCTGTCTTTTGAAAGCAGTCGATGCGAAAGTCAGTCAGGTGCCGCGCACCGTTGTAGTGCACCTCCAGTCCGCTGGCCTGAAATTCAGCGCTTTTTAGCAGCTCCTGCAGCAGGCCCAGCTCCAGTCCGCTTTGCGCGAAGTCATAAGGCAGGTAGTGAAAGCTGTGGTCTTTGGCCACCAGCTCTGGCACGGCGGTGACCGCCGATTGCGCGGCCAGCATGTGGCCCAGCCCCTGGGCCTGCAGCAAAGCTTTGGCGGCTTCAAACTCTGCACTGCCTTGCTTGCCAATGTTTGCGCCGCGCTGGCCGCGCGCGTCCGCTGCCACTATCTCGGCCACATCACTCGCCACGAGGTAAAGCTTGTCGTGGACCGGGGTACTGGCTGGCAAGGCGTCGGCTTTGAGCAACAGCATGGCCTGTACACCGTCCAGCGGCACCACCTCGGTGTCAAAACTGCGCAGGCACCAAAAAGCCAGTCGCACCAGGCGGCGCACATCGGCCTGCGGTGCCTGCAGGGCATAGCGCCGCACGCCTTGTGTGTCAAGCTCGGTCAGCGCGGCAAAAATGGCTTGCAGCTGGGGTTTGCAGGGGGTGAGCAGCGCGTAGGGCAAGGTGCCCAAAGCCTCGCGCACCAGGGTTTGCAGCCAGTCGGCAAACCCGGCAACCGTGCCCAGCTCGCTGGCGCGCTGGCTGCGCAAGGACAGGTCGGCCAGCGTGCCAGTCGTCACGGCGCTGCTGCTGCGGTAACTGGCGCGCTGCAGGGCCAGGGCGAGTTTGTCAAGGGTGAGTGGGTCCGCCTCGATGGTGCGGGTCTGGGTTTGCAGGCGCAGTTGGTAAGCCTCTATCAAAGGTAGCTGGGCCATGCTTTTGAGCCAGTCCATGCGGCTGTGGACGGGCGTGCTGACCTCTGTGGCCAGCGCGGCGGCATTCAGGGCGGCAATGGTGGTGTTCTGGCTTTGCTTGAGCTGGGCTTCGAGAATTTGCGCGTTGTCTGCGCTCAGGTAAATCAGGGCGCTGTGACGCTGGCCCCTGGCCACTTCACGCAGGCAGCGGCAGGCCGACTGCAGCACCATGTTGGCCGGGCTGTCGCCTTTTTGCGCGAGGATCACACCGGTCAGGCTGCGGCAGTCCCAGCCCTCTTTGCCAATTTGCACCAGCAGCACAATGCGGTGCGCGGAACCAGGCGTGTCGAGCGCTGTAAAAGCGGCTTCTGCACCTTGCGGGGCCTTGTACTGAGCGTTGCCACGGTGGTATTTGAGCACCTGGCCGGGGGCAAAGCGCTCGACCAGCGGGGCGATTTCGGTTTCCAGCCGCTCAATCGAGCCGCAATAAATGGCCAGCTTGGCTGTACAGCCGTCGCTGTACAGCGTGGCAGCGTAGCGCTGCATGAAGTCAGCCGTGCCTTGCGCCACGATTTGCCCGGCGCTCAGGCCGTGCGCGGTTTTAACCTCAGGCTGCTTTAAAAACAGCCGCACCGCTTCGGTCAGCGGGTAGTGAAACACCACGGTGCTGATCTGCTTTTGCTTCAGCGTGTGCGGCCCCAGCGTCAGCACTTGCGGCTTGTCAAGGTAGGGCGTGCCTGAAAAACCGAGCACGCTGTGAACATGGCCGCTGCGGTGCCAGCCCTGAATCACCTGGCGCAGTCGAATCTCGCTGGTCGCTGCGCCATGAACCTCATCGACCATCAGCAGCAGGCCGGGCAGGCGGCCAATGAGGGCGCGCAGCTCGTTGGCAGCCAGGTCGCGCTCGTCATCGGTCGGGGCAATCAGCACGTCGTCAGCGGTTTCGATGCGGTCAAGAATGACCTTTTCGGCATTGACCACCAGCACCAGCCCGGTCAAGCCCGGCTGGCTTAAATGGGCCGCGAGCTTGCGGGCGTTGGGGTTGCGAATCTGGTTGCTTTTGGCGGCGGTTCTGGGCGCGTCCAGCACTTCAAATTGCAGCACCTGGCGCAGGCGGCTGGCTGCGGGTTCGGGCAGCAGCCAGGCCGGGTCAAAGCGTTCGATGCTGCGCAGGCTGGGCAAGATGCTGGACTTTTTGGCCGAAGGAATCAGGCAGGCAAAGTTTTGCGCAAAGCGCGCGTCGCCGGGGTGTTGTTCGGCCAGATACAGGTTGAGGTAAATGATGGCGGCCATCAGCCAGGTTTTACCCGCGCCCATGGGCAGACTGAACACGTAGTCGGTGTTTTGCCAGCCGTAGAACAACGCGCTGGTCAGGGCGGTGTAGTCAAGCTCGTCGGCATGGTCTTCCAGCCAGGTGGCCATCGCGGGCTGCTGGGCTTGCAGCAACTGGTACCAGGTGTGGGCGGCGCGCTGGCTGGCAAATACCTGCTGGGCGACTTGCGGCACGCGGCTGCGTGGGCCGCCGTGGTGGGCTGGCTTGGCGGGGTCGATGAAGGCGCCTTGCATCCACAGCGCGGCCAGGCTCTGGTTGTTGCCTTCGAGCAGCAGGTACAAATAAGTTTGTATCGCGGCGATTTGCACGTCACGCAGGTAGCCTGCCGTGCGCATGTAAGCCAGCAGCGGCGCGGCCGGGCAGTTGGGGCGCTCTAGCCAGAGGCGGGTTTGGTGGGCAATCAGCGCATCAATCATGCGGGGATTATCAAGGAGGCCATGCTGCCCTGGGGCGCGCGCGCGGCGGCTTCATGCAGCCACGCTTTTCAGCCACCGGAGCGCTCGCTCAGCGCCAGCTTTAACCCAAAGCCGATAAACAGCACCCCGGCTGCGCGCTCCAGCCAGTAGATGCCTTGCTGAACCGCCTGTACGCGGCGTGCCATCCAGGCCGCAGCCAGTGCCCAGCCAATGTTGACCCACAGCGCATTGACGTTAAACAGCAGCCCCAGCAGCAAAAAAGCCAGCGGTTTGTTCGTGATGGCTGGCGTGATGAACTGCGGCACGAACGCCAGAAAAAATAGCGCCACCTTGGGGTTCAGCGCATTGGTCCAGAAACCCTGGAAAAATATGCTTTTCAGGTCTTTTATGGCTTTTGGGCAGGAAACACGTGCGCTGGCAGCTATCGAATCCATAGCATTCAAACCACTTTCTGGTGGCACTCGCGCCAGCACCATGCGCACACCGACGTACACCAGATACGCCGCCCCCGCCCATTTGAGCAAGGTAAACGCCGTGTTTGATGCCGCCATCAAGGCACTCACACCCAGCGCCGCTGCAAAAATATGGACAAAGCAGCCCGCCGTGATGCCCAGCGCGGCGACCATACCGGCCTGCGCACCGGCGCGCAGGGCGTTGGCCGTGACATACAGCACATCCGGGCCAGGCGTCAGGTTGAGCAGCAGCCCGGCGGCGGCAAAAAGCATAAGCTGGTGCGCGTCCATGGCCTGCGGGGCGCGTTCAGGTGGTGAAAAACTGCCGGATCACGGCAATGGCGTGGTCCACCCCGGCTGCATCCACGTCCAGATGCGTGACAAAGCGCAGCCGGTACAGGCCGGTCGCCTGAATGCCGTGCGCGGCCAGGTGGTCTAAAAGCGCTGCGGATTTCGCCTTGGCCGCGCCGGTCAGGTCCACAAACAGGATATTGGTCTGAGGCGCTTCGATCTGCAGGCCCTCGATGCCTGTCAGGCCGTCCGCCAGCCGCCGGGCCAGGGCGTGGTCATCGGCGAGGCGGTCAATGTGGTGGTCCAGCGCATGG
>JBBRMH010000155.1:0-9293 GCA_038230935.1 Burkholderiales bacterium
GACATTGAACGGACTGCCAACAAGCTGTAGACTTTCATTGAAGAGTTCTCCAATATTTTGCAGCGCAACCTGGGCGCTCAATCAGCTTCCGGGCATTAGTACCCCAACGCAGAAGTAGAGAAAGAGAAGCACAATGAAAGTGATGGATTCGCCCTCAGGGCAAGGCGCAAAACGCAGACATAGCTGTGGCTATGGCGAGGCTTTGCAACGCTGCCGTCATGAGGTAGAAGAGGGCGAAGACGCGCTTTCATGTTCCGATACTTGTGGGTTGGGATACTAGCCATGCCTGCCATCAACGCCAGAGGCCGGGGCCGCCGCACCATCAGCGAGATCAACATGGTGCCGTTCATCGACGTGATGCTGGTGCTGTTGATTATTTTCATGGTCACAGCGCCACTGATCACGCCCAGCATGATTGCGCTGCCCAAGGTCGGCAAGGCATCCGGCCAGCCGCAGAACCCGATCCAGATCATGATTGGCAAAGACGAGGCAGTTCAGATCAAGTTTAAAAAAGACGCGCTGCCCAGCACGGTTGCGAATGTTGCCAGTGACATCGTGAAGCTGGAGCCTAAAGTCAAAAGCACAGTGCCCGGCGAGCAGGCGGTGCCGGTCGTCATCAGCGCCGACAAGTCCATCAAATACGAAACCGTTGTACAGGTCATGGACAAGCTGCAAAAAGCCGGTGTGGTGCGCATTGGTCTGTCGGTGCAGACCAGCAACGCCAGCCGTTGAGCCTGCTGTAACCCCAGGTCTGCAACCCGCCCATGCCCAGCGCCTTTGACCGTATTGAATTTGCCCCGCCCAGCGGCAAAGGCTCGGTGCGGGCGTTTGCGCTGGCACTCCTGGTGCATGCCCTGCTGATTGCGGCACTGACCTGGGGCGTGAACTGGAAGCGCAGTGACACGTCGGTCAGCTATGAAGCCGAGCTGTGGGCAGCGGTGCCCCGGCAGGCCGCACCCCGGCTGGCTGAAACGCCGCCTGAACCCCCGCCCGAAGTGGTGAAGCCGCCACCGCCCGCACCGGTGCCTGTGCCCGCGCCTCCCCCACCCGCACCGCCAGCGCCTGAAAAACCTGAAGTCAAAGCACCGCCTCCACCGCCGCCGGTACCCGATGCGGACATTGCGCTGGAGCAGGAAAAAAAGCGCAAACAGCTGGCCCAAAAACTGACCCTTCAAAAAGAAGCAGAGACCAAAAAAGAGGCTGCGAGGGAGCTTGCAAAAGACAAGGCGATCGCGCTGGCCAAAAAGCAGAAAGAACGCAAGGCAGAGGAAGAACAGGCCAAAAAGCTTGCGCAGGCTGAGGCAGTCAAAGAGGAAAAACAGGCAGCCAGGGAAGCCGCCAAACAAGAAGCCAAAGAAGCGGCCAAAGAGGCAGCGAAAGAAGCAAAAGAAGCCGCCAAAGAAGCCAAAGAAGCACAAAAACTGCAGGCCCAGAAGGCGGCGCAACAACTCGCCAAACAACAAGAGCAGGTTAAACAGGCTCAGGCGGCCAGCCAGAAACAGCGTGAAGAAAACCTGGACCGGCTCAAGGGCATGGCGGGTGCCAACGGCAGCGCCAATGACACGGGGACCGCTCTCAAAGCAAGCGGGCCATCAGCCAGCTATGGTGGTGTACTGCGCGCGGCCATCCGGCCCAATGTGGTGTTTACCGAAGAAATCGTGGGCAACCCGATGGCCACCGTAGAAGTGCGCGTGAGTTCCGACGGCACCATCATCAGCCAGCGACTGGTCAAATCCAGCGGCAACAAAAGCTGGGACGATGCAGCAGTTAACGCCATCATCCGCACCCGCGTGATGCCCAAGGATGTCGATGGCCGCATGCCCGACACTATTCTGCTCATCGACATGCGGGCGCGAGGATAGGCGCTTTTCCTAAAAATGAATTGCTACTAAATAGATAGCAATCGAGGTATATTTTACGCGGGCCTATGGCCTTTTTCACTCATAAACGATGTGGGCCAGCCCATTGGCAGCCTGCGCCGCCCATCTGGCCAGCGCCGCATCGGTCGGAAAGAATCTGGCCCGCTCGTCCAGCACGATGTCTGCAACGACCTTGCCAAAGTCAGCGCCCCGCTCCACGCTCAGACGCACCGGCAAACCGCGCACCAGCTCGCCCTGTTCAGACATCTCACGGCGCGGCGGATAGTCCCGTACCAGGCCTGAAATATCGGGGACCGAGCCGTTGACTGCCACGCGCAGGTATTTGCCGAACTTGCAGCGGGCCGTCTCCAGGTCCCATACCTGCGTGACCTTGAAACGCCGCCCAAACCGCTCTGAAGCGCCCTGCAGCGTGCCCTGCACAATCACCAGCTCATCGTCTTTCAGCAGGTTGCGGTGCGTGTTGTAAGTCGCCTCATCGACCGAGACTTCCAGGGCGTCGGTTTTGTCATCGAGCTTGAAGATCGTGACTTTGCCGCGGTTGCCATTGATCACGCGCAGGTCTCCGACGATGCCCGCCAGCAGGCGCGGCTCACGTGAATCGAGCAGATCGTCGATTTTGAGCCTGGCAAACTGACGCACTTCGGTCTCGACCTCGTCAAACAGGTGGCCCGACAGGTAAAAACCAATCGCGGTTTTTTCCTGCACCAGCCGCGCCTTGATGCCAAACGGCGCGGCTTCGACCAGCTCAGGCTCCTGCGTGCTGGCGGCGTGTGAGTCAGACATGTCAAACAGCCCGCCCTGGTTGGCGTTGGCCTCAGCCGCCAGTGCAAACTCAAAGGCGCGGTCAACCGAGGCCAGCAGCGAGGCCCGGTTCAAGTACAGCGTGTCAAAAGCTCCCGCCTTGATCAGTGCCTCGACTGTGCGTTTGTTGATTTTGGTGCGCTCGACACGCACGCAAAAGTCATACAGCGAGGTGAACAGGCCACCTTCAGCACGCGCCGCCACAATGGCTGCAATCGCCTGCTCTCCTGTGCCCTTGATCGCTCCCAGTCCGTAGCGCACCGTGCTGTTGCTGGTCGGCTCAAAGCGCAGGTCGCCCCGGTTCACGTCTGGCGACTCAAAAGTAATGCCCATTTTGAGCGCATCGCCATGCAGGATTTTCAGCTTGTCGGTGTCACCCATTTCCACCGTCATGTTGGCGGCAAAAAACTCGGCAGCGTAATGCACCTTGAGCCAGGCGGTGTGGTAGGCCAGCAGCGCGTAAGCGGCAGAGTGCGACTTGTTAAAGCCGTAGCCTGCAAACTTCTCCATCAGGTCAAACACCTCGTCGGCTTTTTCTTGCGTCAAGCCATTCTCGCCTGCGCCCTTGCGAAAGATGCTGCGCTGGGCCGCCATTTCCTTTTCATCTTTTTTACCCATCGCGCGGCGCAGCATGTCCGCGCCGCCGAGCGAATAGCCGCCCAGAATCTGCGCGGTCTGCATCACCTGCTCCTGATAGACCATGATGCCGTAGGTTTCCTCCAGCATGGGCTGCACACGCGGGTCCGGGTATTCAGGCACCTCTTTGCCCTGCTTGCGGGCGATGTAGGTCGGAATCAGGTCCATCGGGCCGGGCCGGTACAGCGCGTTCATGGCGATCAGGTCTTCAAGACGGTCAGGCTTGGCGTCTTTGAGCATGCGCTGCATGCCGATACTTTCAAACTGGAACACGGCTTCGGTCTTACCCTCTGCAAACAGGCGGTACACCCGCGCATCGTTGAGCGGCAGGTTCTCAAACGCGAAGTCTTTTTGCGACGGGTGCCGCGCCACAATAAAGTCTTTGGCAATCTCCAGAATCGTCAGCGTGGCCAGCCCCAAAAAGTCAAACTTGACGAGGCCAATCGCCTCCACGTCGTTTTTATCAAACTGGCTCACCGCTGAGGTACTGCCGGGCTGCAAGTACAGCGGGCAAAAGTCGGTCAGTTTACCGGGCGCAATCAGCACACCCCCGGCATGCATACCGATATTGCGCGTCAGGCCTTCCAGCTTGCGGGCCAGGGCCAAGAGCGTGTGAACGTCTTCTTCCTTGCGTTCACGCTCGGCCAGAATCGGCTCGGCCTCCAGCGCATACACGAGTTTGTCGTTTTTCTTGCGCTCCAGCGGCAACAGTTGCAGCGTGACGGCCTGGCCGGGCTTGTTGGGAATCAGCTTGGAGATACCGTCACAAAACCCGTAAGGAAAATCCAGCACCCGGCCCACGTCACGAATGGCGGCGCGTGCGGCCATGGTGCCAAACGTCACGATCTGGCTGACCGCGTTGTGGCCGTATTTGTCTTTGACATAGTCAATCACACGGTCGCGGTTGCTCTGGCAAAAGTCAATGTCAAAGTCGGGCATCGACACCCGCTCAGGATTTAAAAAGCGCTCGAACAGCAGGTTGTATTGCAGCGGGTCCAGGTCGGTGATCTTCAGCGAATACGCCACCAGCGAGCCCGCGCCGGAGCCTCGCCCCGGCCCGACCGGGCAGCCATTTTTCTTGGCCCAGTTGATGAAGTCACCCACGATCAAAAAGTAGCCCGGAAAGCCCATGCCCAGAATGGTCTTGATCTCGAACTCCAGCCGCTCGACATAGGTGGGCCGTTTTTTGTCGCGCACTTCCACGTTCGGGTAGAGATGCGCCAGGCGCCCTTCCAGGCCTTCAAACGAGGTCTGGCGAAAGTAATCATCCGCCGCCATACGCACGCCATTGACTTCGGGTGTGGGGTAGTCGGGCAGCATGGGTTTACCAAGCTCCAGCTTTAAATTACAGCGCTTGGCAATCTCCACGGTATTGGCCAGAGCAGACGGAACATCTGCAAACAGTGCCTGCATTTGTGCGCTGGACTTGAAATACTGCTCACGCGTGAACTTGCGTACGCGCCGGGCGTTACCCAGAATTTCACCTTCAGAAATGCACACCCTTGCTTCGTGCGCTTCATAGTCGTCATAGGTCAAAAACTGCACCGGGTGCGTGGCCACCACGGGCAGCTTGAGCCGCGCCGCGAGCTGCACGGCAGCGGGTACGTGGTGTGCATCATCTGCCTGCTTGGCGCGCTGCAACTCAATATAAAAGCGCTGCGGAAAAATACCCGCCAGATGCAGCGCGCAATTTTGTGCCCGCACGTCATCACCCTGCACCAGCGCCTGCCCGACGGCACCGCGCTGTGCGCCTGACAACGCAATCAGCCCTTCGTTGAGCTCACGCAGCCAGTCGAGGCTGATGATGGCCTGGTCACGCACCACGCCACGCGTCCAGGCGCGTGTGATCAGTTCTGACAAATTGAGGTAGCCACGCTGGTCTTGTGCCAGCAGCAGCAAACGGGCCGGGGGTGCCGCTGCGTCTTTGCCAGGCACCTGCACCCAGACGTCCGCCGCGATCAGGGGCTTGACACCCTTGCTGCGCGCCGCCTTGTAAAACTTGACCGTGCCAAACAGGTTGCTCAGGTCACTGATGGCCAGTGCGGGTTGCTGGTCAGCCGCTGCAGCGGAGACTACTTCGTCAATGCGGTTGGTACCGTCAACGACTGAAAATTCGGTGTGAAGGCGTAGGTGAACAAACATCGACCCATTTTAAAGCGGTGCATATTGCCACTCAATCGCGCACCATGTACGCCTGCCTGTACCTGTTGCCAGTACCTGTTGCCAGTACCTGTTTGCTGGCCAGGCAGAGGCAGCTGGCCTGCGACGCGCCAGCTGCATGGCTTTTTATCTTTTGCCTTTTATTTTTTACCGCTGGAATTTCCCCGTCACATCCGCGACGCGTTTACCAAAAGCCTTGGCCGTCTCAAGGTCACCTGCCGACATCTCTGCCGCACCGGCATCCGACGGCGATTGCGCCATGGCACCGCTGAACGAGCCCAGGTAGTTGAGATCATCGCGCTTGGCAGCTCTGGTATTGCTTGGCATGATGGCATTTCCCACCCACACCCCGCCATGCTGCATCGCCAGCGTGAAAAGGTAGTGCAATGTTGAGAGTTTGTCGCCGTTCATGCTGGCGCTGTTGGTAAAGCCGGCAAACACCTTGTCTTTCCAGGCTTGTGAAAACCACGGCTTTGACGAGGCATCGGCAAACTTCTTGAACTGCCAGCTGACACTGCCCATATAAGTCGGCGAGCCCATGATGATGGCGTCTGCCGCGCCCAGCGTGTCCCAGCCGCCTTCGGGCAGATTGCCCTCGGCGTCAATGACAATCAGGTCAGCGCCTGCGCCATCAGCCACGGCTTGGGCCATGCGTTGGGTATGGCCATAGCCGGAATGATAAACAACAGCGATTTTTGACATGGTGAGCGTCCTTGTGTGAAAAAAAATAAAAATAGCGAAAAGTAAATAGATTGAGACACCTGGCGTGGCGCCGTGCGGTCAAGACATTCAGGCCATTCAGGCCTGGAGGTCAAACACCAGAACTTCAGCGTCGATGCCTTTTGCCAGCGCCAGGCGGCTTTGTGCCTGAATCATCGCAGCATCGCCGGGGCCCAGCTTGCGACCATTGACCTCCAGCTCGCCGCGCACCAGATGCACATAGGTTTTACGCGCTGGGTTCAGCGCCAGGGTGGCGTCCTCTTCACCGTCCAGCAAACCTGCATAAAGCTTTGCGTCAGCATGAATCGTTACCGAACCCTCTGCGCCGTCAGGAGACGCCACCAGGCGCAGGGTTCCGCGCTTTTCTGCATCGGTAAATGTCTTTTGCTCGTAACCCGGCGCAATACCGGTGACATTGGGTTCAATCCAGATTTGCAGAAAATGCGTGGTCTGCCCGTCTGCATGGTTGAACTCGCTGTGCTGCACGCCTGTGCCTGCACTCAGGCGCTGCACATCGCCCGGCGGAATGCCCTTGACGTTGCCCAGGCTGTCTTGGTGCGCCAGCTCGCCAGACAACACGTAGCTGATGATTTCCATGTCTTTGTGGCCGTGCGTGCCAAAGCCCCGGCCTGCGGCAATGCGGTCTTCGTTGATCACGCGCAGGTTGCCAAAGCCCATGTGCGCGGGGTCGTGGTAGCCGGCAAACGAAAACGAATGCTGCGACTTGAGCCAGCCGTGGTCAGCATGGCCACGCTCGCCTGACGGGCGAATTGTCATCATAAAAATGCCTTTCAATCAGGGTTTCAACCGTTTTTCAATGCCTCCAATGTAGAGCCGGGCCAGGCCTTATCGGTTGCGGCCATTTGATGGCATCATTCAAATAATTTGAATACCCTTGAATCGATGTGATCAACAAATCAATGCCTGCCAAAAAGCCGACGCCAGCCCTGCGTAACGTACTGACACCTGAAGCATTGGCCCTGATCGACGCGGTACACCGCACGGGCAGCATGGCGGCGGCAGCGCGAGAAAGTGGCCTGGTACCCAGCGCGCTGACCTACCGGATTCGCCAGGTGGAAGACACGCTGGATGTGCTGCTGTTTGATCGCTCGTCACGACGCGCCCGGCTGACCGAGGCGGGCAAAGAGCTGCTGCGCGAAGGTAACCGCGTGTTGCTTGAACTCGACGCTATTGCCAACCGTGTCAAGCGGGTCGCCACAGGCTGGGAGCCACAGCTGACACTGGCGGTGGACAGCATCATTTCACGCACCACGATGATGGAGCTGTGCGAAGCCTTTTTTGACTTGGGGCCACCGACACGTCTGAAACTTCGGGAAGAAGCGTTGTCGGGAACCCTTCAAACGCTGCATAGCGGGCAGGCTGACCTGGCCATCGGTGTGGTGCTGGAGCCGAGCAGCCACGGCCTGCAGAGCAAGTTGCTGGGCCACTCCCGGTTTGTATACGCCGTGGCACCCCATCACCCGCTGGCTCAGGCACCAGGGCTGATTACAGACGACATGATGCTGCGGCACCGGGTGGTGGCCGTGGCCGATTCGGTGCAACGCGGCGGCGGTATGACGGTCGGGCTGCTGGGCGGGCAGGATGTGTTCACCGTGCCCGGCATGCTGGCCAAGCTGGACGCGCAATTGCGTGGGCTGGGCGTGGGTTTTTTGCCCGAGTACCTGGCCCGGCCACACATTACAGCGGGAAGACTGGTTGAAAAGGCAGTGGCCCAGCCACCCCGCGTGGTGCGCGTGAGCTACGCCTGGCGGGACAAGGCAACGGACCCGGACAGCACGGTCGGCCTGGGCACGGAAGGCCGTGGCGCCAAACCGGGGCGCGCCTTGCAGTGGTGGCTGAAACAGCTGGACAATGCCACCACCCGGCGCGCTCTGCTGGAGCGCCAGCCGAACGTTTGAATGCTGTTTTGCAGCCCGGACGGGTCCACAGCGTGTAGAGTGTGCTTATCGGATCTGTGTTGATCTCGATTTCTTTCACTCCCCTCATAAAAAAGCACAAAGACATGACAAAAAAACAACTCACTCCTGCCGCGAAAGAACCCGCGCGTCACTTCGCTGTCATCGGCGCAGGTATCGCGGGCATTGCATGTGCCCGAACGCTGGTGCAGGCTGGGCACCAGGTCACCGTGTTTGAAAAAAGCCGGGGCGTTGGCGGGCGCATGTCCACCCGAAACACCAGTTTTGGCAGTTTTGACCATGGCGCGCAGTACTTCACGGCGCGTGATGCACGTTTTGAAAAAGTACTGGCAACCACACCTGCTCTGGTGCGCCCGTGGAGCGCCAACACGGTGCGTATTCTTGATGAGCGGGGCCGCGTGGTGGCGTCAGCCCTGCCGCCCAAAGAAGCGCACTGGGTTGCTACGCCCGGTATGAATGCGCTGGTGCGGCACTGGGCCGAGCCGCTGGCCAGCGCTGGCCAGCTGCACCTGGAGACCACCGTGGTCCGTATCGAGGCTGACAAGCTGGCCCCGAAACGCTGGCAACTGCAAACCGAAGGGCCGGGCGCCACCACGCGGGTTCATTCAGGTTTTGATGCGGTGCTGATGGCGATTCCTTCGGTACAGGCGAGCGCCCTGCTGCAGTCATCGCAACTCGGCAAACCCATGGTCACTGCCATCAACAAGGTCAGTGTGGCCCCGTGCTGGACGCTGATGCTGGCGTTCCCGCAAGCCTCGCAGCCTGACCTGCCGCACCTCGGGCCCCACTGGAATGCCGCGCGCAGCACGCACCATCGCATTGCCTGGCTGGCGCGCGAGTCGTCCAAACCCGGACGCAGCACCCTGGAACGCTGGACCGTGCAGGCCAGCCCGGACTGGTCACAGCGCCATCTGGAAGACGACAACGAGCGCGCCAAGGCCAAACTGCTCAAGGCTTTTACCGAAGTTACCGGCATACGCGCCGAGCCGCAGTACGCCGAGGTGCACCGCTGGCGCTACGCGCAGACCATCACACCCCTTGGCAAAAGCCACCTGTGGGACGCCAAATCAGGTTTGGGTGCCTGTGGCGACTGGTGTATTGGGCACCGGGTGGAAGACGGGTTTTTATCGGGGCTGGAACTGGCGCTGGCCGCGCTGTA
>JBBRMH010000156.1:0-9235 GCA_038230935.1 Burkholderiales bacterium
ACAAGCCAACAAAAACACCGACTGGAAAGCGCACATCCGCGCCTTGAACGGTTTTGTCGAGAAGTGGCGCGAAGCTGGCCACCTGGGTGAAAAAGCCTTTGCCGAGATTCAGCCCGTGTGGAAAGCCGCCATGGATGCCGCTGATGCACCACTGACCACCGCCCGCGCTGAGAGCTTAGGGCGCCGCAAAGCCATGATTGAAGAAGCTCAAGCGCTGGGTGGCGAGCCGATGCTGCGCATTGACGCCGTCAAGCACCTGCAGCAGCGTTGGCAGCAAGAAGCGCAAGGCGTGCCGATTGAGCGCAAGCAAGAGCAGAAAATGTGGGACGCTTTCCGCAAGCCGATTGACGACGCCTTCCAGCGCAAAACCGTCGAACGCGAAAAAGCCGCGAGTGCGCTGGGCGAGTTTGACCGCAGGGTGGTCGAGGCCTCCAAAGCCGTGGCCGCCGCCAGTGCCACAGGCGACGCCCAGAAGATTCACGCCGCCGCCAAAGCCCTCGAAGCCATCGTCAGCGGTCAGGTGCCAAAACAGCCGCCAGCGCAGGAAACGCCTGCACCAGCAGCTACCGAAACCATAGCAGCTGAGCAACTGGGCGAATTGACACCGGCCCAGGCAAGCGTTGCCAACGAGCAGGCGTTTGAAGCATCGTCACAAGCCGAGCCGTCACCGCAAGAAGCGCAGCCTGTGGATGCCCCTGCTGACACCGCTGAACCAGTCCCAGAGCAAGCGGCTGAGCCAGAAGTTGCCGCTGCACCCGCCAAGCCTGCCGCCAAACCCGTGGTGGCCATGCGGGGTGACGACCGGCCCGGTGCCCGCCGTGCAGAACCCGCCCCGGCTGGCCGGGGTGGCAAGTTTGGTGACCGCAAAGACGCCCGCAGTGGCCCTGGCGGCAAACCCGGTGGCAAGCCCGGCGGTGCGCGTCAGAGCACCGACAACAAGTTTGAGCCGTACCGCCCGGAGCATGTTGGCCGTGATGGTCAGGAAAGCCGCCCCAGGTTTGCCGACCGTGACCAGCGCCCGGCTTTTGAAGAGCGCGGCCCCCGCTTGGGTGACGCCGCCTTCCGCGCCCAGCGCGAAGCCTTTGAAGCCGCCAATCTGGCTCTGAAAAAGCTGCACGTTCAGGCCCACGGCGAAGTGCTGACCAACGTCATCACCGCCTGGGAAAAGCGTGACGCGGCCCTGCTGCCCAGCGCGCAAGACCTGGGCAAAGTGATCACACCCGCCGTGCTGGGCACCTGGGCCAAAGCCGTGGCCACGCCGTCTGGCAAGGATGCGGCCGAGTCCCTGCTGCGTCTGGAAATGGCCGCCGAAGTGCCCACACCTGCCGAGCACATCAGCGCCCGCCGCATGATGCAGCTGCAGTTGCTGACCAAGCGCAACGCACCGGCACCTCTTGAAACCTGGGGTGAAGACACCGCCAAGGTGCTGGCCGCAAACTTTGACGCCGCCAATGCACGCCGCGTGCAAACCGTGCTCAAGGTCTTGCTCAAACGGTGAGCTCCAGTCCGCAAGAAGAGCAGCAAAGCAAGGGCCGCCAGCGCCGGGCCGCCCCAAGCAAGGCCAGCCCCCTCGGGGGGCAGCGTATGACACGCAGTGAAAAGCGTGGGGGCCAACAAACCCTTGGTGAGGAAATCGCCAACAGCATCAGCCACGGGCTGGCGCTGTTGGCGGCTTTAGTCGCCGCGCCGTTCCTGATCGTGTCTGCCGTGCGCCACGGCGACCTGCTCAATGTCATTGGCGCGAGTGTGTTTGCCGCCAGCATGGTGGTGCTCTACAGCACGTCCATGCTCTACCACGCGCTGCCGGCGGTGCGGGCGCTGCGGGCCAAGAAGGTGTTCCAAATCCTGGACCACAGCGCCATTTACCTGCTGATTGCTGGCACCTACACCCCTTTTACGCTCGGCGTGCTGCGCGGCCCCTGGGGCTGGACGCTGTTTGGCCTGGTCTGGACGATGGCACTGGCCGGCATTGCTGCCAAGGGGTTTGCCGGCATTCGCTGGCCGCGCCTGTCCACCATTTTGTACCTGGCCATGGGCTGGACAGCGCTGATAGCCATTAAACCGATGTGGCAGCTGATGCCCGGCTGGGGCCTGTTCTGGCTGGTTGCCGGTGGCCTGGCCTACACGCTGGGCGTGGTCTTTTTTGTGCTGGACGAACGCATGAAATACGCGCACTTTGTCTGGCATCTGTTTGTGGCGGCAGGCACGGCTTGTCACTGTGTTGCCGTGTTCTATTACGCTGCCTGAGTTCCTGCGGCATGGCGGCGTGATGTTTGATTGGCGTATGCGCCATCACGCGCAGACACTTTTATATTTTGGCGAGGGATGGCACCCTAAGACGAAATATCATCAAAAATGGCTCCGGCGCACGATTTACCTGGGCTGAGCGCTATTGAAACAGTAGCATCAATGATTTGCGGCTTGATTTGCGGCTTGATTTGAAGACAGGACGGCCGATGACTCGGGGGTCGGCACAATCAAAGGCGGCTGCACCGGCAACTCTGCAAACCTCAGCAGTCGGGTCGCCAGCAGCGTTTCAGCCAGAAAGCACACCAGCGCCGACAAAAAACATACCACGCCTGACAAAAAACTGATGGTGGCAATTTTCAGAATCGGCAACTCAACAGTTTCACCCAGAAACAGCAAAATAATGGTGCAACCGATCAATATTGCACAAAAAGTAAGCAGCGCCAGGCAGGCGTTGACCAGCCAGCCACGCTGCCCCAGCTCTCGCAGCTCACGGTAGATCGGGGTGACTTTTGCATCCACCAGCCCGCCTGCCTCCAGCCGGTTTTCAAGAAAACGGGCGCGGTCAATGATGCGGGCCAGGCGGCCGGCTACAGCGCCAATCATTCCAGAGACGGCTGTCAGTAAAAACACGGGTGCCACTGCCAGCTGGATGCCGTGGGTGACCGTGGCAAGGTCAGGCGCAAAGTTCATACGGGGCTCCAGCGGAAAGTTGATGACCGCCTGATTTTCGCATGCGGCTTTTCAGGCTAAAAAGCGTAGCGGCCCGTCACCGACAAGAGACCGGTGCGCCCCGCCGCTGGCTCAAAATAACGCCCATTGCCCTCATTGACAATCACCGAGCCGGCGTATTTTTTACCCGTCAGATTGTCAATCCGGGCGGTGGTGGTGACCTGCCAGCGCCCGGCATCCAGCACATAGCCCACATGCGCGCCTGTCACTGCAAAGGCTGCAGCAGCAGCGGTGTTGCGGTCGTCTGCAAACACCTGGCTCAGATAACGTACCTCGACACCGCCGCGCCACCCGTGGGGGGGTCGCCAGCCCAGCTCGGCGGCCAGCGCTGTACGGGCAACGCCTGGAATGCGGTTGCCTGCTGGAATAACAAGGCTGGGCACTGCACAAGGTGAGGCGCTGCAGCTGGTAAAACCGCCCTGGTACCGGGCGTCCAGCACAGTGCCGGACAGTGCCAGCAACCAGTGCTCAGGCAACTGCAGGCTCGCTGCCAGCTCCAGGCCACGCCTGCGGGTCGCCCCGGCGTTTTGAAAGGTACTGCGGCCACCGACATTGGTCTGGCTGACGATTTCGTCCTGTGTTGTCGTCTGAAACACCGCTGTATTGATCTCGACGCGCGTGGGCTCGCCTGCCGGTGTGCGCCACTTCATGCCTGCCTCAATATTGTTGCTTCTGGCAGGACGCAACTCAAAATTAAGCCCGGTGGCACCATTGGCGCGGTAAGCAATTTCGTTCAGTGTCGGGGTCTCGAACCCCTTGCCAGCGGCGGCGTACAGACGCCAGTCGCGTGTGGGCGCAAAGCTGATGCCAGCGACTGGCAGCGTGGCGCTGAACCGGGCACTGCCGCTGTCGTTGCCGTTGGCTGCGGTGATGTACTGGTCGGTTGATTCAAAACGCACCGTACTCCGGCGAACGCCTGCATTGAGCGCCCAGCGTGTGGACAGCTTCAGATCAACCTGGGCATACGGGTCGAGATTGACGGCGCGGTTGCTGTCGTCACGGCGCAAGGCACCCTGCACACCCAGCATCGGGCCCGCACCGGAGCCTGTGAAATTCTGGAACCCCAGGCGATGCTCACGCAGTGTGTCGTAAGCCAGTCCGGCCACCAGAGTCAGCGGGTAGCCGGATGCAGTGGTGCGGTGCGTCCAGCGCAGGTCAGCACCGCCGTAGCTGCGCGCCAGGTCAATGACACCGCCAGGGTTCAGCGCACCCGCCTGAACCGCCACTGGAATCGCCTGGTACTGGACAGTCGCTCGCTCGCCCAGGTACACCATGGCCCGCAACTGGCTGCCGCCCTCAAGCGGGTATTCATACACAAGGCCTGCCTGCGTTTGCTGCACGGTTTTTCGGGTGTTAAAAAGCAGCGCCGAGGCGTCTGCACTTTGGGGCGATGCGTCAAACTGCGCACGGGTCAAACCCAGCGGGTCATCGGCACGCAAACGCACCTGATTGGCTACCAGTGTCAATTTGCCGCCGCTTGCCAAGTCCCAATCAAGCCGTGCATTGCCCAGGCTGCGGCTGGCGGCGCTGTGCGCCTTGTAGCCGTCGGTATTGAACTGGTTCACACCGAGCGTGTAACCCAGAAGGCCTTGGCTACCCGACGCCTGCACACCCGCCCGGGTAAAACCGTCACTGCCAAACGCAGCACTGGGCGTGATGACGGGGCTGCCCTCACCCTGCTGGGTAAACACCTGCACGACACCGCCCGACGAATTGCCGTACAGCGCAGAAAACGGCCCCCTGAGCACTTCGATGCGCTCGGCAGAGCCCAGGTCAATGTGCGACAGCTGGCCCTGCCCGTCTGGCAAGGTGGCCGGAATGCCGTCCACATAAATACGCACGCCACGCACGCCAAAGGTTGACCGCGCGCCAAAGCCGCGAATGGACAGCTGCAGGTCCTGCGCCTGGTTCTGGCGGTCGCGCGCCAGCACGCCAGGCACCAGCGCCATGCTTTCAGACAGATTGAGCTGCGCCCGGCCGTCGGCGCGCAGGCGTTCACCGTCCAGCACATCCACCGATGCGGGCGCATCAAACGGGGCTTGCGCAGTGCGTGTGGCGGTGACCGCGACGGGGGCCAGCGTCTGGGCGCTGCTGCCTGCTGCCAGCACGTACAGGCAGACGGCAAGCACACCAGGGTTCAGAGAGATTCTGCGCTGCATGGGTGTTGCTCAATAGCGGCTGCAAGCGTTATGAACCGGCAGGCCGGGCAAAGTCGTTTTCAACCCAGCGGGTCGCGCTGCTGCGGTTGAGCTTGAACGATGCCGCCACGCGCACCTGTGCCAGCACCTGTCCGCCCTCGTCCTGTGCGCTCAGCAGGGCGTGGGGGTTGTCTTCATCAGGCACCACGTCCAGCAGCACCGTGACCCTCGCAGCGTTGGCGGTCACGGTGATGTTCTGGTGCAGCGAGGCGTGCAGTTGCTGCTCGTGTCTGCGCACAAACTCGGACGCGGTTTTGACCAGGGTATGAAAGGCGTTGACATCGATCGGCTTGGGGTTCTTTTTGTCCCGCCCCATGGTCCACGGGCCAATCAGGGCGGGTTCAGGCTCGCCGTCCTTGATCATGGCTACTGCCCAGCCGTCGTCGTCTTCGTTTTTAATGACTTTGGCAGTCCAGCCAGCGTCGCACCACAGGCGGGGTTCCTGGGTTTTGGGAAAATCATCGGGGATGGGGTCGGTCAAGGGGCCTGCTTTGCTTGGGGTCTGGGAGGTGACTGTAGTTTATTCGCAGCCATCACATTAAAAGCCCAGAAATTAATCAAGGCCGTGATGCGTTTCGGGCTGAGTGAGCCCGTGAGCCTTTTTTATCGATGACCGCGTAAGCGGCTTCATACAGCACGGCCTCCACCAGCAACAAATTGCCCAGCCAGGCATGGTTTGATGCCAAATCGGCTCCCAGGGCAGTATTGGCGTGGGCCATATGCTCTGGTTTTGATAGCGAAACCAGTCTAGCATCCATCACCGTACAAGATCGGAGCCCAAAGTACGGGGCGAGGTGTGCTTGTTTGCGATTATTTCTCAGGTCTTTTTAGCCTTGTGAAGGTGCTGATTCAAGTTCTACCGCCCTCGACCTCGGGCAGCTCTTGAGTAGCTTTGTACAGTAGTTCCATCTGCACGGGTAAAACCTTTAACTTGCACGTCTCTCCCGGGACTGCGCTGACTGCTAGAAAGTCTCAAGTAACTCCTGCCACTTCCGCTAAAGTCGTTACTGGCGTCGGAAGAGAGTGATTCACTGTCGTCTCTACGGAGAAGACTGGTAGTTGCGGCCTTGTTATTTTCTTTCGCAGCCGCAGTGGTGGTATTTGTTTCACGGTCCAAGGTGAAGTCCTGGCAGTCATCCTCAAGGCCAAATACGAAGTGATGACGCGGGTACTTTTCAGCGACTTCATCAGAAATTTTTCGCGAAAGATCTATCTGACTGGAAGTTGATCGGGCGACAATTTTTCCTGAACTGTCCAACAGCGTGTAGCAGTAGACCTTGGCATATAGTGACGCAGAAGCTGTCGCCATCAGCAGGGTCGCAAACAGTAGTCGGCGCATTTGTCCTCCTTTTTAAAGTTGAAAAACAGCGGTTGATCTGTTTAGGCTTCGTTAATAAGCGCTCCTTAGAAAGTTTATCCGTAAAATAGGCTGGTTAAATAAAACGGCGGACACTGATGGAAAACAAGCGCAAGGTGCTGGAGTTGACAGAGCAAGACAGGGCCGATTTGGTCAAGATAGTGGGCAAAATAGCCTGGGGTCAAATAGCCTGAATAGCCTGGAATAGCCTGGGGTCGGAATAGCCGAATAGCCTGGGGTCAGAATAGCCTGGGGTCAGGTCTTGCAATATAGCATTCATGGTGTGCCTATTTTCAACTTAACCTTGAACATAAAACCATCATTTTGCATTCCCTGTTTCTCTCAGCTTAGACTAACCCACATCGGTCGCATCGGTCACCATATAAAACAGGAGTGATGCTATATTGCAAGACCTGACTCCGACATTGACCCCCTCACGGTTCGTGGCATTTCGGTTGTAACAACCTATCGGGCTGTCTGTTTTTTATTAGACCATCAAAGTACAGCTGTACGGTCCGAATGGCGGATTGCGCATGATTTCCCGGCTAACGGTGGAGGCCGTGCGATTGAGTATCAGGCTATGGCCAAAATACTCAAGCCATTAGCTAGAAGACTCGCCATGGCGATCTGCTCTTCGTATTGGAGTTTCTGGTAATGCTGGAATTTACTCATCTGTACACCTTAGTTGATTTAGGGTGTTGCACTTCAGGCTTGAACTCGTACTCCTGTAGCATGATTTTTTGCCGCCCAGCACAAAGCCAGGGTCTGATGCAATCCTTTTCGCGCGGCGTTCTGCGCTTGTCATTGGCACGCGAAAAAGCGCGGATGCAAGCGTGCACAGGTCCATATTCTGTCCAATGAAAGTTCAAAGCTCCCTGCAGGTGCAGTGATAAATTTTCAAACCATCCCGGACAGGAATCGGACACAATTATCGCAACGCAGCATTGAGGATCAACAATGAAATTTTTTGGCTCAAAACATCCTTCTGAGTGCAGCAACTGCAAAGCCAAACTCAGCTACAGCGTGTTCACAGACATCACCGTCTGCATAAAATGCGGCGAGGAGATGACTACTGGCTACGAAGATCAAATCCGGGCAGCGATAGAGATTGACAAAAGTGCAGCGTTGAACTTTCCGCAACATGCAGCCAGCCGTGCGGTTGCCTATTGCTCTGCGATTTATGGCATGGCAACCCATGATGAGCAGTTCGATGGTGCCAAAGTTGAGCAACATTTCAAGGACAACAACAGCACATTTACCGGCGATACCGAACTTGTGCATTCGGGCTGGGAGGGCCGTGGGCTGCGATTGCGCAACCTCAACGACGACCGCACCGGGTTCATGATCGTCACAGTCAAAGCTGACCGGGCAGCCCGCGCACGTGGCTTGAGACACGACTTCAACCACATCTACATCATCTTCAGAGGCTCACGCAGCGACGAGGGCAAAGCCAACCCCATGGATGCCGGCTTCAGCAAGTCCAATGGTGGAAAAAGCAATGTGGATTATGCGGCCAACTTTACAGGGCGACAGGATGAGCCTTGGTGGTGCAAAGGGCGTGGCGCACTGGCCCCCAAAGCCCGACGAGGCTTTCTGGAGCTCTACAAAAGCATGAGCAATGACATCATCATGGAGCTCGATACGCAACTCAAACTCAACCCCAACGCAACGGTCATCGTGACCGGTCACAGCCTGGGGGCTGGCTTGGCTGTGCTTTGCGCACACCACCTGCAATACCATCGCGGCTCACAAATGCAGGCCGGCGGGCCGTTCTGCTTTCCGTTTTGCACGCCCCGCGTGGGTAACCTCTACTTCGCGATGGATTTTCGGACCCGGCTGGCCGACCAAAGCGCTGCCATGCCCGGGGAAAACTCGTCCGAAGAGTTCAGGCGCTGCATCAACTTTGTGATGAACAACGACCCCGTATCCACCGCAGGCGAGTACGGCTATGTGCATGATCGCTCTGATAATTTGCGTGGCCCCAGTACACCCGCAGCTAACCGCTCCCTGGCCGGCAAGGCTTTTTATGGGCTCAACAAGTCGGCAAACAAGCACATTATTTTTTACCAGACGCCCAACCTGTACAAAATCGGCATTTTCTGGGTGACCAATATTCACCAGTACACGACCATGCAAAAATATTTCCTGGGGAAAGTATTGTTTGGGACATAGCCCATTTCGTTATACACAACTCCCGGCACAATTGAGTCTAAGCAAAAGTTGAAAGAAACCGATGGGTTGGGCAAGCACTGAATTTGAGACGATAGACCTGGGCGACGAGCGGCGCAACAATCGGGCCATCCGGTTGGTGGAGCGCCTGAGCGCCCAGCCCACGGCCAGTGTGCCGCAGGCGTGCGGGGACTGGGCCGACACCATCGCAGCCTATCGGTTTTTCAACAACGAAGAGGTGCACTGGCAGGCCATTTTGGGTGCGCATATCGACTGCGCCATCAAGCGCATGGCCGCCCACGAGGTGGTGCTGTGCATTCAGGACACGACCGAGCTGGACTTCAATGGCCAGGAAGCGAGCGGCCTGGGGCCGCTGAGCTACGAGACACAGCGCGGCATGTGCGTGCATCCCACCTATGCCGTGTCAACCTCGCGCGAGCCGCTGGGCGTGCTGGAATCGTTGATGTGGGCACGAGAGAGTAAAGACAAGGATGGCCACCGGCCGGGCATCAAATAGAGCCTGCGCTGGATC
>JBBRMH010000157.1:0-9211 GCA_038230935.1 Burkholderiales bacterium
GCCAGGCGGTCTGAATGCCCAGCGGCTCCAGCCAGGTGATGAGTTTGCGGAAATGCTGCTCGGCCAGAATCTCCGTCGGGGCCATCAGCGCACACTGCCAGCCCGCGTCCATGCAGCGCGCCGCAGCCAGCGCGGCCACCACGGTTTTGCCCGAGCCCACATCGCCCTGCAGCAGGCGGTGCATGGGAATGTGCCTTTGCAGGTCAGCCGCAATCTCATCTCCCACGCGCTGCTGAGCTGCAGTCAGGCGAAACGGCAGGCGCTCAAGCAGCTGGTCGTGCAGGCTGCACTGGGTGTTTTGCAAGCCAGCCTTGAGCAGTGGCGGTGCGCGCATGGCAGCCCGCACGCTCCTGGCTTGCAACTGCGAGAGCTGCTGGGCCAGCAATTCCTCGGCTTTCAAGCGCTGCCAGGCCGGATGGCTGCGGTTTTCCAGCGTTGCCAGCGCCACATCGGGCGTGGGGTGATGCAAAAATGATAGCGCCTCCCCTAGGGCCTGTATGCGGCAGGGCATGTTTTGGCTTGTAAACGCCGCAGGAATGGTCTCCCGCAAGTCGGCCCGACCCAGCCCGCTGAGCACGACCTTGCGCAGGTAGGCCTGCGGCAGCCCGGCAACGGTCGGGTACACCGGCGTCAACGCACCGGGCAACTCGCCACCGGCCAGCTTGAAGCTGGGGTGCACCATTTCCCGGTGAATGAAACCACCCCGAATCTCGCCCCGCGCCCGCACGACAGCACCCACGCTGAGCGTTTTTTGATGCGAGGGGTAAAAGTTGAGAAAGCGCAGCACGCAGGTATCGGTGCCATCGTCGAGCACTACCCGCAGCTGACGCCGCCCATGCAGCGTCACCTCGCTGTGCGTGACCTGGCCTTCGATTTGCACCATCTCACCGTCGCGGGTGTCCTGGAGCCGGGTGATACGGGTCTCGTCTTCGTAGCGCAGTGGCAAATGCAGCGCCAGGTCAATGTCGCGGCGCAGGCCCAGCTTGGCGAGCGCTTTTTGCGGGCCAGTCAGGGGTTTTTGCGGCGGTTTGGCGGGGGGCGAGGTCATGGGCTGATTTTGCCCGTTGTGTCCCTCACCAAAAACTCAAGTCTCAACCAGGCACTATTTCGACGGATGCCAAATTGTCTTCCATAAGCGCCTGGCTGATCGCATCCTTGTTTTCAATCAGTACCTTCAGTGTGGCGGCACGCGACTGATTGAGGGTCTTGAGCCAAATCACCTTTGGGGGCTGGCCCCAGACAAGTGACAATTCCTGAAAGTCGGCATCCCGCGTCACAATGACGTAACCCTCATCTCTGGCTTTTTGCCACACCTCTTTGTCTGAGGCAGACGCCATACCGAGCAAAACCACCTGGTTGCTACCGGGGTAGTCATGCTGCAAAAACGGCACCAATCGCCGCGACAGGTTTTCATCCAGAAGCAACTTCATTGCGCCCTTAGAGACACCACCTGGTGCTCTCTGTCAGCCGCATAAGCCAATACGGCAAAAATATCTTCACGGCTGAGTTCCGGGAAGTCGTCCTGTATTTCTTGTTGAGTCATGCCGCTGGACAGCATGGACAGCACGTCATAGACGGTGATACGCAGTCCGCGAATGCAGGGCCTGCCGCCGCGTTTGCCAGGCTCCAGCGTGATTCTGTTCATTTTGGACTCCAAAGTCGATTGCAGAAAATTGATTGTGCATCACAGCACAGAGCCTGAAAAGGCACCCTGCAATCGCTGCGACAATCCAGGGCTTCGCCTGACTTTCATGGCTGGATACGTTGCTCCGAACCATGAAAGTTGTTCTCCCTTCACGCCAACTTGGCACGGGGCAGTCCGCCCCTCAAGCCCCATGACACGACCTCCAGCAAACCACACCCCGCGCCTGTACACCCTGAGTGACTTTGACTTTGCGCTCCCGCCTGAACTGGTTGCCCAGCACCCGCCCGCCCAGCGCAGCGGCTCGCGCTTGCTTGATGCGCGTGCGACAACGCTGGCAGACCGCCAGTTCACCGACCTGCCCAGTCTGCTGCTGCCCGGTGACCTACTGGTTTTTAACGACACCAAGGTCGTCAAGGCGCGGCTGTTTGGCCAAAAGGCCAGCGGTGGGCGGCTGGAGCTGCTGATTGAGCGGGTGCTGTCGCCAGACGCCGACTCGGGCCATGAAGTGGCCGCGCACATGAAGGTCAGCAAAAAGCCGCAGCCCGGCGCAGTGCTGCAAATGGATGGTGGCTTCACGGCTACCTTGCTGAGCCGCTGGCCGAATGTGGATGGGCCTTTGTACAGGTTCAGGCTCAGCAGCGACCCGTATGCCTTGATGGAAAAGCACGGCCATGTGCCGCTGCCGCCGTATATCGAGCGCCTTCAAGACAGCGCGATCACGCATGAAGACTCCCAAGACGACGAGCAGCGCTACCAGACCGTTTTTGCCAAACACCCTGGCGCAGTGGCTGCACCCACGGCCGCGCTGCATTTTGACGAGGCCGTACTGACGCAACTGGAAGCACGCGGTGTGCAGCGCGCCAGCGTCACGCTGCATGTGGGCGCGGGCACCTTCCAGCCCGTCAAAGCTGAAAACATTGCCGACCACGTGATGCACTTTGAGCGTTTTGAAGTGCCTCCGGCAACGCTCCAGGCGATTGCCGAGTGCAAGGCGCGCGGTGGGCGGGTGGTGGCTGTGGGCACGACCACAGTGCGGGCGCTGGAGTCTTTTGCCAAATTTGGCCCGGCTTGCAACGACACCAATATCTTCATCACACCGGGCTTTGAGTTTGCCGTGGTCGATCTGCTGCTGACCAATTTCCACCTGCCCAAAAGCACCCTGATGATGCTGGTCAGCGCGTTTGCAGGCTACGAGCACATCATGGCGCTGTACCAGCACGCGATCAAGGCGCGCTACCGGTTTTTCAGTTATGGGGATTCGATGTTGCTGGCGCACATGCCACCCAGGTAAGCCACTCAAGCAGACTTGAGTTTGGCAAAGTACCGCACGCCCGGCAACGTGTCGTAGTCCACATCCTGCGTCCAGAAAGTTGCACTGTGCTCTTGCGCCATGCTGTACATGGCGGCATCGGCCAATGCCAGGCGATGCGCCCGCGCTATTTTGGAAGCAGCGATAGCGCGCTTGTCAGTCAGGTCCAGCACGCGACCCAAACGCATCACATCAAGGCAGCGCGTGACCAGATCTTCACTTAGTGAGCGGCTTAAAATTTTGTGGACTTCAAACAGCGCGATGGTGGGCACGAGAAGCTGGTCGCGCTGCTCGATCGGTGCAGCGAACAGATCCGCTCTGTCGCTGTCCTGAAAGTACTCAACCCAACCTGACGAATCAACAATGTTCATTCAAACTCCCGGTCAGGTTCTTTTTCAGGCTCAATATCGCCTAAGTCATAGCCTTTGAGCATGCCCCGGTAGGCACTCATCGGAAGCTCGGGAATGATCATGATTTTTTTATCCTGCACTTCAAATTGAATACGTGACCCCGGCACGATTCCCACCAAGGCGCGCATGGCGGCAGGCAGTGTGACCTGTCCTTTGCTGGAGACAACGGCAATTGTTGACATGTCAACTCCTTTGATTAAAGTAAAGCAATTAAAAAGCTTTACTTATTTAAAAGTAAAGGATACCTCAAAATCAAGCTTCGTAACAGCACAACCAGAGCCAAATAAAATTCATCGATTTAGTGATGGTAAAACGATACAATCATCGATATGAAACCCAGCAGCAATACCGTCACACTTTCCAGCAAATACCAGGTGGTGGTGCCCGTGTCGGTGCGTGAGCAACTCAATCTCAAACCCGGTGCCAAGCTGACGTGGATTGAGTTTGACGGTGCGGCGCATCTGGTGCCGCTCAAGCCTGTGAGCGCTTACCGCGGTATTGCCAGTGCGCTGACCGATAGCGATATTCCCAGTGAGCCAGACCGCCTCTGATGGTGAGCCTGGCCAAAACAGCGAAGCCTGCAGTCTGGCTGACGCTGGACTCTTCCTGCTGGATTGAATACCTGCGTGACACGCCCCGGGCGGAGCTGTTTGCCGCCGCTGCTGAAAATTCAGACCAGCTGATCGTGCCTGTTGTGACGATTTACGAAGTCACCAAAAAACTGCGCCGCGAACTCAATGCCAAAGTCGCCGCCTATGCCGAAGCCGTCATGTGCAGGGGCCGCGTGGTGGAGTTTGACCTTGCCCTGTCCCGCGCGGCTATCGCGTATTCCTTGCCCTTGGCAGACAGCCTGATCTACGCCACCGCACAAGCCCACGGCGCCACGCTATGGACACAAGACCCACACTTTGAAGGCTTTGTCGGCGTTCAATACTTCCCTAAAACACCTGCTGACCCACGCTGACCATGCTGACATTTGAGCTTTTAAAAACCGAAGGCCACGCCCGGCGCGGCACCCTCACCCTGAACCACGGCGTGGTGCAAACCCCTATCTTCATGCCGGTGGGCACCTATGGCACCGTCAAGGGCGTGATGCCGCAGTCGTTGCATGACATGGGTGCGCAAATTATTCTGGGTAACACCTTTCATTTGTGGATGCGGCCTGGCCTGGATGTGCTCAAACAATTCGGCGGGTTGCACCGGTTTGAAAGCTGGAATAAACCCATCTTGACCGACAGTGGCGGCTTTCAGGTCTGGTCGCTGGGCGGTACCGACGGCAAGGGCCGCAAGATCACCGAAGAAGGCGTGAAGTTTTCATCGCCCGTCAACGGCGACAAGCTGTTTTTGACGCCTGAAATCTCGATGCAGATACAGACGATTCTGAACAGTGACATCGTCATGCAGTTTGACGAATGCACGCCGTACGACACCGCTGGCCACATCACCACCGAGGCTGAGGCACGCACTTCAATGGAACTGAGCAAACGCTGGGCCAGCCGCTGCAAGGCCGAGTTTGCTGCGCTTGAAAACCCGAACGCGCTGTTTGGCATTGTGCAGGGCGGCATGTTTGAAAACCTGCGCCAGGAGTCGCTTGATGCCCTGGTTGAACTCGATTTTCCGGGTTACGCGATTGGCGGCGTCAGCGTGGGTGAGCCGAAAGAAGAAATGCAGCGCATCATGGCGCACACGCCGCACCGCCTGCCTGCCAACAAACCGCGCTACCTGATGGGCGTGGGCACACCGGAAGACCTGGTTGAAGGCGTGACTGCCGGCGTGGACATGTTTGACTGTGTGATGCCGACCCGCAATGCACGCAACGGTCATATGTTCACGCGTTTTGGTGACTTGAAAATACGCAATGCACGCTACAAAACTGAAGACGCACCTGTGGACATGGCTTGCAGCTGCTACACCTGCAAGAACTTTTCACGTGCGTACCTGCACCACCTGGACCGCTGCGGTGAAATGCTGGGGCCGATGCTGGCCAGCATTCACAACCTGCATTACTACCTGAACCTGATGCAGGAAGTGCGTGACGCGCTCGATGTTGGCCGCTTTGCTGAATTTATGCGGCAGTTCCATGCAGATCGTGCACGAGGCGTTTAGCCCATGAACATCAACGTTCAGCGCTGGGTTGACCGCTGGGCAGGCATTCCGCTGTGCGCTGCAGTGTCAGCGTGGGATGCGATGACGGAGCGGTTTAAACCAGCCTCCCAAGCAGATACCGCGCCACGCGCCATTGTGATTATTTTGCTCTCTGAAATGGGCAGTCTGGTGCTGGCGCACGACATGTTCACGCGGCTCAAAACCCGTTACCCCAACGCGCAACTGCATGCGCTGCTGTTTGGCAAAAACCGCGAGATTCTGGACCTGATGCAGGTGATTGACCCGGCCCATGTGCATACGGTCAATGACAAGTCTCTGTCAGGCTTGGTAAGCAGTTTGTGGCGTGCCGTTGGCGAGTTGCGCCGCGCCGATGTGGATGTCGCGATTGACTGCGAGCTGTTTTCACGCATCAGCAGTCTGCTGTCTTACTTCAGTGGGGCCAGTGTACGGGTGGGCTTTCACCGGCATACACAAGAGGGGCTGTACCGCGGCTCGCACATCAACCGGCGCGTGCCGTACAACCCTTACCGTCACATCAGCGCGCAGTTTTTAACGCTGGCACGGGCGATTGATTCGACGGCCGTTCCGAAGTCAAAGCTGCCCGTGGTCGTCACCAGCAAAGCGCCGCCGCATGTGCAGCTTGATCCGGCGCTGGTAGAAAACATCAGCAAACGACTGGCAGATGACTTCCCGGCCATTGCAGGCAAGCCGCTGGTACTGGTCTATCCCGGTGGCGGGATTTTGCCAATCCGTGCCTGGCCCTTAGCCGCCTACACCGCGCTGTGCGAAGGCCTGGTAACCGATGGCTGCGCGGTGGCGGTGATTGGCCTGAAAGACGACCAGGCGCTGGCGCGGCAGCTGGTCGCGAATGTCACCCGGACCCAACCCTTGAGCACCGTGGCTGATTTGACCGGCTACACGCGCTCGGTTGCCGAGCTGCTGGCGCTGTTTCATGTAGCGCGTTTGCTGGTGACCAATGATGGCGGGCCGGGCCAGTTTGCAGCACTGACACCGATCTGGACGCTGATGCTGTTTGGCCCGGAAACCCCTGCCCTGTACGCCCCACTCACACCCAAATGCCATTCGTTTTACAGCCAGTGGCCCTGCTCACCCTGCCTGACGGCATACAACCACCGCTCGTCGTACTGCGACGGCGACAACCAGTGCCTGAAGGTGATTGCGCCTGAAACGGTATTGGCCAAAGCGCGTGAATGCCTGGCGGCCTGATGTCCACACTCAGACACCTCGCTGAAGCCCTGGTCAGCCGCCTGCCTGCAAAAATCCAGCCCATGATGCGCTGGCGTTTTGTGAAGTTTGGCATGGTCGGGGCCAGCGGCACCGTCATCAATATTGCGGTGCTGTACCTGTCGCAAGAGTTTTTATTCCGGCAGATTGAAGACTTTCACGTGCGACTCAACTACGCCATCGCACTGGCCATCACCCTGGCAACCATCAATAATTTTTACTGGAACCGCAGGCTCACATGGCGTGACCGCACCGCCACCGCACACCAGTCGGCAGTGTTTTTGTTTGTCAAGTATGTGATGGCTGCAACGCTGGCGATTGCAGTGCAGTCCGTGCTGACCAAGTACCTGGCGCTCTACCTGCATTACATCGTCGCCAATCTGATCGCCATCGTGATTGCCAGTGTGTGCAGTTTTCTGGCCAACGACCGCATGACCTTTCGCCGCCGTCCGTCCCTTGATTCGCCCCTCGATGCGCCTGACCCGCAAAGGCAAAAGCCATGACCCCATTCAATACTGTTCTCTTAAGCGCAAAGACCGTTCGGGCTGAGCTTGTCGAAGCCTCTCCCCGCTGTATGGATCACCCTTCGACAAGCTCAGGGAGAACGGCCTTGAATGGCGAGAGTGGTCTTAAATGAGTACCGTGACCCGACCCTCTCCCTCTGAAATCCAGCTGCCCACCCACTTGGTCTGGCTGGCGCTCAGCATCGTGGTGGCGCTGGGCTATCTGTTTGGCCTGGGTGGCGACCATATTCCGCGCAACGGCGACGAGCTGGTGTATGCCAACATTGCCCGCCTGACGGCTGAAAGCGGCCACTGGCTGCCGCTGGTCAGCCACTATGACTTCATGCGCAACACCAAGCCGCCGCTGCTGTTCTGGCAGGCCATGGTGGCCGGTGGCTGGGGTGAGCACTGGACGCTGCTGAACCTGCGCATGCCGAGTCTGTTTTATTCATGGGCTGTCGCGGGCATGGTCGGGATATTGACCTGGAAAATGACGCTGAACGCGGGAAGCCCTCACCCCCGCCCTCTCCCAGCGGGAGAGGGAGCCAAGAAACATCACCATGCCATCGCGCTGGGCGCCATCGCCGCGATTATTTACCTCTCGTTTTTCAGCAGCTACCGCTACGGTCGCCCGTACCTGACCAGCGCAGCAGAGACTTTCTGGCTTTTTGGCGTGTTCTTTGCGCTGGCGTGGTCGCCCGGGACATTGCTGGCCTCACGCTGGAAGTTTCCGCTGCTGGCCGGTCTGGCTCTGGGCGTCGGTTGTCTGTACAAATCGTTTGCCATGGTGGTGCCCGTCGGCTTTGGAATGGCGCTGTGTTACCAAACCATTGCCGCGCAAAAAATGCCTTGGCAAATCGTCCGGCCAGGCTTTTTGGCCGATGCACTCAAAGTCGTTGTGATGTGCGCCATCGCCCTGGTCGTGTTTGGTCTGTGGTTTGCGCTGGACCCCCAGCCCGGCGAAGTGTGGCGCGAATTTGTTGTCGGTGAAAACGCGGGGAAGTTCAACTCGCAAATGGGTTACTTCAAACAGGCGTTCAGCAGCAGCGGCGGCTTTCTGGTGGTGGTGACCAGCTACTTCACCAATGCCGGTCTGCTGCTGCCCGTGACCGTGGGGTGCGCCTGGGCGGCCTGGCGCTGTTACCGTCAGCACCGCGTGATCAGCCCGGCAGAAAAAGTGCTGTGGCTGTGGATGCTGGCACTGGCGCTGGTGTTTATGTTGCCCAACCAGCGCTCGGCTCGCTACCTGATTCCGGCCATGCCCGCCGTGGCGATTTTGGTCGCCCTGTACTGGAGCCGCATTGGCCGCATCTGGTTTGGCATCACGCTGGTGTTTTGCCTGATCGGCACACTGGCCATGGGCTCGATTGCTTACGGCGCTGTGCGCGCCACGCAAGACGACGCGCTGTACTCCCCGCTGTTCTGGCTCTTTTTGATGGGCATTGCATTGGCCTGTCTGGCGGGCATGGTCAAACCATCCTGGACGCGTCCCATCGCCGCGTTTACCAGCTTTTGTATTTTGTTCTCACTGGCCTGGGCCACCGAGCCCTTCAATGGCCCGGTGGGCCAGTTCAAGCCGGCCACAGTTGCGCTGTTAAAAGGCCAATCTGTAGCGGTACCGACCAACTTCAACGGCCAGTTTGAGCGCTACCAGTTCGTCATCAACGGTGCAAAAATTGAGCCTTACTTTGCCGCGCAGCCGGTGGAGTACACCGACGTAGCGACGCTTTTCAAAACCAGCCGCTACGCCCTGGTGCAGCGCCGCATGGGCCAGTCGCCCTGCACCGCCTGCCGCATCATCGACGTGCGCTGGGACCTGCGTTCAAGGCAAGAAGAAGGCACGCTGGCTGCTTTTAAAACGCCCGAGACTTTTTGGTACGCTCAGGAATATCTGGTTGAGCGCCCGGCTCCCTGATTTCACCTTCAAACAAGGACTCCACCATGCCATCTGCCATGAAAACCGCCATGCATTACCGCCGCCTGGGCACCAGTA
>JBBRMH010000158.1:0-9168 GCA_038230935.1 Burkholderiales bacterium
GGTGCTCTCTGGATTAATCTTGCCTTAATTGTTTAGGTTTAAAGTATTTTCGTCAAGAGGGGTTTTGGGTATGTTGACGGTGTGGCTAGCCGTGTTGTTCCAGCACGGCACACAGCGCGTAGGGCGTGCCTTCACCAGCAGGGGCCGCGGGACTGGCTTTGCCAGACCGCAGGCGCAGCGGCCCCCTCGGGGGGCAGAGAGTTACGCGTAGCGAACGAGCGTGGGGGCCTATTTCAGGGGGGATTGAAAACCGCCCGCCCTGAAAGTCAGCACCAGCGTGTCCCGGAACCCGTCCGGGTGCAGGTCGTCAACCGGCAAAATGGGCGTGGTTTCGTGAATGACGCGGGCATCGTCCAGCAGCTGCGCCGTCAGCGGTTGCTGCATCAAGAACCGCATGCCATGCGGCCCGTGGGCATCAAAAACACGGGTTTCACCGCCCTTGACGCCTTCACGCCCGACCAGCATGACGACCACAAAGTCCACGCCGTCACGGTGCGCGCCTTCTGGCGTGGGGCGGCCCACGCCAGAGGCGGTGTCAATGCGAAACTGGTGCGCTTCAATGGACCAGCGTGGCACCGGTGTGACCTCGGCAAACAGTTGCCCCAGGCGAGTGAGCAATGCAGTCCAGGCAGGTGCTGCAGCTACGTCAGGCTCTACCGGGTCAAACCAGCGCTCAAAGCCGCCGTGCAGTGCGTTGTAATCAACGGGTTGCCAGTGGGCGCGGTGCGCTGTTTGCGTGAGTTCGCCACTGGCCATGTCCTGAATGAAGCAGGCGTGGCGGCGTTTGCGGTAGTGGCCACCGTCTTTCAGGTGGGCGTCAGGCGCCAGGCGGTTCCATGACGTGGCCAAGTGGGTCCAGCCGGTCATCCACTCGGGTTGATCAAGGTTGAGAGTGGTCGTCAGCTCAATGGGCTGCAGCAGGCTCAGGCCGTCCTGGCGCAAAGACTGGGCGGCGGGTTTGGGGGCGGTGGCAATGGTGAACATGGGGGTATTTTGCGTCAAGCTGGCTGCAAACTCGGGAAAGAGGCCTACAGCTTGCGCGGTTGAAACTGACCATAATCGGTTCCGTTATTTCAATTACTCAACAGGCCAAACATGCTGTACAAATTCAAATCAAAAAATACGGGCGACGTCATCATGCTGGAGCCCAATGGACGCCGGATTCTGGAGATTATTGGCAAAGACGCTGGTCCCACAGGCATCATCCTGCCCGATCAGATGCCTGCGGCTATTGCATCGCTGCAAGCGGCCATGACGATTGAAGAGTCCCACGACGACAAGGAAGAAGGCGACGTGCCGGGCGATGCCCCCGGCTTGCGTCAGCGTGCCATGCCGTTTATCGACATGCTGCAACGCAATCACGCCTCGGGCGATGACGTTGTGTGGGGTGTCTGACAGTCACCGAACAGCATCAGGACGTGCTGCGTCCCTGATCAATCCACCGTCGCACCGGACGCTTTGACCACCTGAGCCCATTTTTTGTGTTCGGCATTGATAAATGTGGTGAATTGTTCAGGCGTGTTGCCGCCAGGAATTGCGCCTTGCGCCAACAGCTTTTCCTTGATCGCTGAGGTGCCCAGTGATTTGGCCACTTCCTGCTGGATGCGGCTCACAATGTCAGGCGGGGTTCCCGCCGGAGCCAGCAAACCAAACCATGAACTGGCATCAAAGCCCGCCAGCTTGCCAGCCTCCTCGATGGTGGGCAATTCGGGCACAGCTGCGCTGCGCTGGGCGCTGGTCACGGCAAAGGCCTTGAGCTTGCCCGACTTGATTTGCGGCAAGGCTGAGGGCAGGTTGTCAAACATCACGTCCACGCTGCCGCCCATCAGGTCCAGCAGTGCAGGGCCAGAGCCACGGTACGGGATATGCGTCATGAAAATACCGGTGCGCGACTTGAACAGCTCGCCCGCCAGATGAATGGACGTGCCGCTGCCGCTTGAAGCCATGCTGAACTGGCCCGGATGCGCTTTGGCGTATTTGATGAAGTCGGGAACGGTGTTGATGTTCAAGGCCCTGGCTTTTTCGGCGTTCATGACCATCACATTCGGCACGCCCGCCACCAGCGTGATGGGCGCAAAGTCTTTTTGTGAGTCAAAGGGCATTTTGCTGTAGAGCGCCTTGTTGATGCCGTGCGTGCCTACGGTACCCATCAAAATCGTGTAGCCGTCGGGCGGGGACTTGGCCACCAGGTCAGCGCCGATGTTGCCGCCCGCACCCGCACGGTTTTCAACAATGAACGTCTGCCCAAAGGCTTTGCTCAGTTCAGGCGCCATGGCACGCGCCAGGATGTCTGTGGTGCCACCTGCAGCAAATGGCACGATGATGCGCACAGGCTTGTTCGGCCAGGCGGTCTGCGCCAGGCTGCTGGGTGCTATTAAAAATAGAGCTGTCAGCGCACAGATTGACTGGGCTGCAAGCCTTTTTGAGGGGTTAAATGAATGCATCACTACCTTTCCTGTAAATTCAAAAGGAAATCAACGGCCATCTGGCAAATCATGCCAACTTCGATACCCCATTGTGATGGGTCACCGCCCAGGCTGTGCAAATAAAGAAAGCCGCCAGTCCTCACGGTATGGCGGCTACCTTTGAGTCGCAAGGCTCAGTCAGCGTACTGCCCGGCAGCGGCGATCACGGCTTTGAGCTTTTCCATTTCAGAGGCCACAAAAGCCTTGTGCGCAGCGGGTTCCACGCGCTTGTCGGTCACCACAACAGCGCCCAGGCCTTCCTGCTTTTTAATGAAGTCAGGGTCTTTCAAGGCTTTTCTCAAGCCTTCATTGAGCGCCGTCAGCACAGCAGGGGGCGTGCCTTTGGGTGCGTACAGGCCGTGCCAGATGGTCAGGTCAAAGCCTTTTAAGCCCATTTCCTGCAGGGTCGGGTAGTCTTTGAGCAGTTTGTTGCCTGACAAAGGCTTGGCAGTGGTCACGGCAAAAGCCTTGACGCGACCGGCCTCGATCTGGCCAGCGGTATTGGTGCTTTGGTCGCACATCACGTCAACCTGGCCACCGACCAGCGCATTCATGGCCGGTGCTGTGCCACTGAACGGGATGGTGGTCATGGCTTCCTTGGCCTTGACTGCCGACTGCCACATCAGGCCGCACAGGTGCGATGCTGAACCCAAACCCGCGTGGGCGATGTTCATTTTGCCCGCATTGGTGCGGATATAGTTTTCAAAATCACGGTAAGTGTTGGCCGGTAACTGCGGCTTGCCAATCAGTGTCATCGGCACCTCGTTGATCATGCCGAGGTATTCAAAGTCTTCCAGCGGCTTGTAGGACAACTTGCGGTAGAGCGCCGGAGTCGATGCCATGCCGATATGGAACAACAACAGCGTGTGACCATCGGGGGACGCTTTGGCCACTTTGCTTGCACCAATCGTGCCGCCTGCGCCGTTGACGTTTTCCACCACGAAGTTGGCACCGCCGCCCATGCTTTTGCGCATGGCCTCTGCCAGATCGCGCGCAACGCGGTCAGTCGGGCCGCCCGCTGCAAAAGGCACCACAAAGGTGACGGGCTTGGTGCCCGGGAAGGTTTGCGCACTGGCCTGCGTGTGGGCAAACACGCTGGCCGCAGCAGCTGCCACGACAAGTAAACGTTTGATCAATCTCATAAGACTCTCTGGATAAAAAATCACAAGTTTACGGTTCACCCGCCAGACATGCATCGCGGGAACTACTTAAGTGCAATCCCGATAAGGCTTATCAGGCAACCCGGCTGTTGTCTGCCAGGCTATTTGTAGCTGCGGGCGTCTTCAATCACTTTGCCGTCGTTCGGCAAGCTGCCAGGCGCCAGCAGCTCAACCGTGCCGCGCAGTTTGGTGATATCGCGTATGGCCTCACCGATGCGCTGCGCCAGACCTGCAGCATGCTCGCTGGCTTCAACCCGAAAAGTCATGCTGTCGCTGGCCATCTCGCCGCTGACCACCAGCCGGGCTTTGAGTACCTCCGGGAAGCGCCGGGCAATCGTCGCCACCTGCCCTGGATGCACAAACATGCCCCTGATCTTGACGGTCTGGTCGGCCCGGCCCATCCAGCCCTTGATGCGGGTGTTGGTGCGTCCTGTGGGGCAGTTGCCAGGCAAAATGGCTGACAGGTCACCGGTGCCAAAACGGATCAGCGGGTAATCCGGATTGAGCGTGGTGACCACCAACTCACCGACTTCTCCTTCCGACACCGGGTCACCGGTACCGGGCCGTACTATTTCCACGATCACGCCCTCGTCGAGCACCAGGCCTTCACGCGCTTGCGTCTCGTAAGCAATCAGACCCAAGTCAGCCGAAGCGTAGCACTGGTAGGCGTCAATGCCGCGCTCACCCAGCCAATCACGCAGACTGGGCGGAAAAGCCTCCGCCGAGACCAGCGCACGGGCCAGCGTGGGCAGCGCCACCTTCATGTCCAGTGCTTTTTCAACAATCAGCTTTAAAAAACTGGGCGTTCCGATGTAGCCTGCTGGCTGCAGTTCGGACATGGCCAGCACCTGCTGCTCGGTCTGCCCGGTACCACCCGGAAAAACCGTGCAGCCCAGCGCGCGCGCCCCGGTTTCCATCATTGAGCCCGCCGGTACAAAGTGATAGCTGAAGCAGTTGTGAATCAACTGGCCTGGGCGAAAGCCAGCTGCGTAGATGGCTCGGGCCATGCGCCAGTAATCGCCTCGCGTGCCTTCCGGCTCATAGATCGTTCCGGGACTGGCAAATACATGCGGCATGTGCGCACCGTAACCCAGCGCACTGAAACCGCCAAACGGATCGCCACCGGCCAGGCGGGCAGCCTGCTGGCGCTCAAGCAACTCGTGCTTGCGGGTCACCGGCAACGCCGCCAGCGCTTGCCGCGACGTGATGCCTGCAGCGTCAACACCCTTGAAGATGTCTGCAAACGCCGGGGACCGCTTTTGAGCACTGGCAATCAGGCCAGGCAGCGCTGCCATCAGCGCAGCTTCACGTTGTTCAGGACGCCGCGATTCAAGCGAGTCGTAATGGGTTGTTGTCATCTCAGTCATTTCCAAATACCAAAGTCCAGAAGAGCTACAGGCTAATTGCCATCACATTGAACAAGAGCCGTGAACCGCAGTGCACCCTCTCCTTTAAGCAGGGGCCGCGGAACTGGCTTCGCCAGGCCGCAGGCGCAGCGGCCCCCTCGGGGCTGAGCGCTGTGGCTCCAAATCCGCAAGTGCGGATTTGGACAGCGCGAAGAGCAAGTGCCTCTGGCACGAGCACGTACAGAGAGTTACACGCAGTGAACGAGCGTGGGGGCCTCAAGCCAGCCAGCGCTTGCGCCGCTTGTAACTTTTCACATCCTTGAAGCTCTTGCGTTCCCCGCCGCCCACGCCCAGGTAAAACTCCTTGACGTCTTCATTGCTGGCCAGGTCGGTGGCGATGCCGTCCATCACCACCCGGCCACTTTCCATGATGTAGCCGTAGTCCGAGTATTTCAGTGCCATGTTGGTGTTTTGCTCGGCCAGAAGAAACGTGACTTTCTCGCGTTTATTGAGGTCTTTGACGATTTCAAAGACTTCTTCAACGATTTGCGGGGCCAGGCCCATCGACGGCTCATCGAGCAGCACCATGCTGGGGTTGGCCATCAGTGCCCGGCCAATGGCGCACATTTGCTGCTCACCACCCGACGTGTAGGCCGCCTGCGACGTGCGCCGGGTTTTGAGCCGGGGAAAGTAGTTGTACACCTTCTCAAGATTGGCAGCAATCTCAGCCTTGCTTTTGCGCGTGTAGGCACCCGTCAGCAGATTTTCTTCAATCGTCAGGTGGGCAAAACAGTGGCGGCCTTCCATGACCTGCACCACGCCGCGCTGCACCAGATCAGCGGGCGAGAGGTTTTCAATGCGCTCGCCGCGCAGCTCGATCGAGCCTTTGGTGACTGCACCGCGCTCGCCCTGCAGCAAATTGGAAATCGCCCGTAACGTGGTGGTTTTACCGGCTCCGTTGCCGCCGAGAATGGCCACGATTTTGCCTTCGGGCACGTTCAGCGAGACGCCCTTGAGCACCAGGATCACGTGGTTGTAGATAACCTCAATGCCATTGACGTTGAGAACGATGTTGGGGTCATTCATGCTTGATTCCATTTGAAGCCGTGATTCTTGATGAACCAGTTGAAAGCGCAGTGCGGCTGGGCTTTCAACTGGCAGCTCACGAGGAGCCACCAGCACCAGTCCGTGTGGACTGGCCTGTGTTTAACGCGTCACTATCAGGACTGGCAGTCTGCCGCTGTCCGGCGCGTCATTTTTTTGTCGGCCAGGTATTTGTCGGCACCGGCCTTGATCATGGGCTTGAGAATCTGCTCATCGGCCTGAATGAAGTCAGAACTGAACTCCCACTTGCTGCCGTTCCAGGTTTGCACACGTGCTGCGGTAGAGCCCATGTGGTCTGAACACGAGGTAGAGATCGGACGCATGACGCCCGAAAACCCCAGTGCGTCGAGCTTTTTCTGGTCAAGCGCAAGGTTTTCCATGCCCCAGCGAACCTGCTCGCCGGTCATGACCTTGCCTTTGCCAAAACGTTCTTGCGCACGACGCACAGCTTCGTTGGACAGCATCTGAATGATCACGCCGCGGGTGTACAAGACAGAACCCACTTCATCCTTGGGGCCGGTGCCCTGGCCTTTGTCGTGGACGTATTTCAGAATGTCCTGAATCACCTTGGGCTGCTGGCCAGAGGTGTTGAGCGTCAAGGCGTTGTAGCCTTTGGCACCTTCGCCCACGTCTTTCACGTCAGGCTCGGCACCGGCCCACCACACGCCGTACATCTTGTCGCGCGGATAGCCGGTGGCCTGGGCTTCTTTCAGCGCTGTGGAGTTCATCACACCCCAGCCCCACAGCAGCACGTAGTCAGGCTTGCTTTGGCGAACCTGCAGCCAGGCAGACTTTTGCTCCACGCCAGGCGCTGTGACCGGAATCAGCTGCAAATCAAAGCCCAGCATTTTGGCGCGTTCCTGCAACACGGGAATCGGCTCTTTGCCAAATGGCGAATCGTGATAGACCAAGGCAATTTTCTTGCCCTTGAGCTTGTCCATGCCGCCTTCTTTTTTGCCCAGATGCTGGATCAAAATGTCCGCTGCAGTCCAGTAGCTGCCCATCAGCGGAAAGTTCCACTTGAACGCCTGGCCGTCCTGTGCCACGGACAAACCGTAACCCAGCGTGATCAGAGGAATTTTGTCAGCGGTTACTTTTTCAGTCAGCGCAAACGTGATGCCGGTGGCTTGCGGGTCAAAAATCGCCACGCCAGGGCGGCCTTTCAGGCGCTCATAGCATTCCACGCCACGGTCCGTGGCGTAACCGGTTTCGCATTCTTCGTACGTCAGCTTCACGCCGTTGATGCCGCCGTCGCGTGCGTTGATCATCTTTAGGTAGTCCTGCTTGCCGTTGGCCCATGGCACACCGTTCGGGGCGTAAGGACCGGTACGGTAGGACAGCAGCGGAAAGAACTGCTCTTTCGCCTGCGCATACACGCTGGTCGTCACGAGGGACGAAGCGCCAGCAGCTATTGCGGCTACTGCACATATCAAACTACGAATCTTCATTGCGGTCTCCTGAAAATTTAAAAATTACACACCTGAAACAAAATCAAACCAACTCTTGAGTAAACGAAAAAACGCCTGGCTACGCATTGGTAGTTGCGAGCATTTCCCTAATGGGGAAAGGGCCACAGCCGCAGCTTCTGTTTTGCAACGGACCACAACTTGGCCAGCCCATGCGGCTCAACGATCAAAAACCACACAATCAGACCGCCAAAAATCATGAGTTCTGCATGGGACACACCTGCGGTGCTCATCTCGTAGCCGAACAGCTGGGTGATTGCAGGCAAGGCACGGCTCAGCACAATCGGCAGGATGGTGACAAACGCTGCACCCAGAAAACCGCCCAGAATAGAGCCCAGCCCGCCGATGATGACCATGAACAGCAGGCGGAAAGAAAAGTCCACCGAGAACGCGGCAGGCTCCCATGCCCCGAGGTGGATGAACCCCCACAGCGCACCTGCAACGCCGATGATGAAAGAGCTGACGGCAAACGCGCTGAGCTTGGCGTACATGGGGCGTATGCCAATCACTGCCGCCGCCACGTCCATATCGCGTATGGCCATCCATTCACGGCCGATGGCACCGCGCACCAGGTTTTTGGCCAGCAGGGCAATCACCACCAGAACGCTCAGGCACAGAAGGTACTTGCTGACGGCGCTGTCGATGGGCAAGCCGAATACCTGGAGTTGCGACACCGAAATCGAGCCCGAAGGCGAGTCGTTGGTCAGCCATTTGATGCGCAGAAACATCCAGTCGCTGAAAAATTGTGCAGCGAGTGTGGCCACGGCCAGGTACAGCCCCTTGACGCGCAAGCTGGGCAGCCCAAAAAAGATACCAAACAGCATGGCGCATAGTCCGCCCAGAATCAGCGCCGGTATCAGCGGCATGTTCGGAATGCGTACAAAAAAGTTGTAGGCTCCGTACGCACCCACGGCCATGAATGCGCCTGAGCCTAAAGAGATTTGCCCGCAGTAACCGACCAGAATATTCACGCCGAGGGCTGCCAGCGAAATAATCAGAAACGGAATCAGGATGGCCCGGAACAGATAGTCGCTGGCCAGCATGGGTACAGCCACAAACGCAATCAGCAGGAACAGGCCCAGAACAATGCGGTCCTGCAGAATAGGAAATATCTGCTGATCCGCCCGATAGGTCGTTTTGAATTGACCGTTTTCTCTGTAAATCATGGGTATGTGCTTTTTGAATGAAAACGGGCTTCAGCCCAGGCAATGCCTGCACGGGCAGCTATCAAAACCATAGTGACCAAGTAGTTAACTGGGGTGGCGGCGAGGTGTCTTTTCCGGCTTAGCAAGCAGGGGCCGTGGGACCGGCTTTGCCGGACCACAGGCGCAGCGGCCCCCTCGGGGCTGGAGCCTGCGGCTCCGAACCTGCTCAAGCAGGTTTGGACAGGCGACAGAAGCGAAGCCTCTGGCGAGCGGCGGCCTGCAAGGTGCAGCGTAGTACACGAAGTGACAAGCGTGGGGACCATACCTAGACGCGATCAATGATCTTTTCGCCGAACAGACCTTGTGGCCTGAATAACAGAAAGCCGAGAGCCAGCACGTAAGCAAACCAGATTTCGATACCGCCACCCACAAACGGGCCAAGGTAAACCTCCGACAGCTTTTCGCCAACGCCAATGATCAAC
>JBBRMH010000159.1:0-9159 GCA_038230935.1 Burkholderiales bacterium
AACTTCGTCGCGCCTGGCCCGATGTGATCGTGCTGGACGTGGAGATGCCGCGCATGGATGGCATTACCTTCCTCAAGAAAATCATGGCCGAGCATCCCACCCCGGTGGTCATTTGCTCCTCGCTCACGGAAAAGGGAGCCGAGACCACCATGCAGGCCCTGGCCGCCGGGGCGGTTGAAATCATCACAAAACCCAAGATTGGACTGAAAAGCTTTTTGCAGACGTCCTCCCGCGAGCTTGTGACCGCTGTCAGGGCGGCTGCCCAGGCCAATGTCAGCCGCCTGGTCAGAGGCTCAGCCCTCGCTTCTGCTCCCGTGCGTGCCAAGCTCAGTGCCGATGCAATCCTTCCCGCTGCCGGAAGCCACGCCATGGCGCAGACCACCGATCGCATCGTCGCCATCGGCACTTCCACCGGCGGTACCCAGGCGCTGGAAACCGTGCTGACTGCACTGCCCCGAGTCTGCCCGGGCATCATCATCGTGCAGCACATGCCTGAAAAATTCACGGCTTCATTCGCAGAACGGCTCAACAGCCTGTGTCAGATCGAGGTGAGGGAAGCCAAAAGCAATGATCGCGTCATGCCCGGTCTGGCCCTGATTGCCCCGGGCGGCAAGCACATGCTGCTCAAGCGCAGTGGGGCCTACTACCATGTCGATGTTGTCGATGGCCCCCTGGTCAACCGGCACTGCCCCTCGGTGGATGTGCTGTTTCGCACCGTGGCCAGGTTCGCGGGCAAGAATGCTACCGGCATCATCATGACCGGCATGGGCGATGATGGCGCGCGCGGCCTCAAGGAGATGTTCGATGCTGGCGCCAACACGGTGGCGCAAGACGAAGCCTCGTGTGTAGTGTTCGGCATGCCCAAGGAAGCCATCAAGCTCGGGGCCGCCAAAAAAATCGTGCCGCTAAACGAGATCCACCGGGCCATTCTGAGTGGCTGAGTCGCAACATTCCCAAGGCGCTTTTTTTCCTTTGGAGTGGTGAAAGAGTGTTTTAGATGCTATGAAATTAGGAGCTTCTTGCATATATCCCCTGGGGTCTGGAGACCATTCGCCAGTAAGCGCGTGGTCACGGTGCTGCTCCGCCAGCGGATGGTCTTTTGCCAACGCCGCCACAATAGCTAAATGAGTCCATCTCCCACACAGGGACTTCCCACGTAGTCAAGAGATTTAGGCGCTAGTTTCTCGAAAAGGTAAGACGAGCGGGTTCCCTCTGGAGGAAGGCGAACTTCAGTCAAAAAGATCTCCTTGCCCAGGCTGCGTGGCATTGCTCCAGAACACTGAGTCGGCATATGGTGCGGCCAAGGCATCCAGACCAATCTCCTGCTCATCATCGTTGAACTCGAACGACCCGAACATGTTTACGTGCCGCCACGCTACCGGGGACATGCCCTGAATGAACGCGATGGCGTCCAGATCGCCGCCTGCCGCCCAAACAGTGGTGACGCTGCACAGGCCAGGCGACACTGGCCGCGTTGTTCGAGACCCTCAAGGGCACTTGCACGGGTATCTCGATTGCCGACTCGCGCCACTGGCGGTGTGCGAGACCCTGCGCATCAAACGGCACAAGGTTTTCAGGGACCTCGTCCAGCGGGGGGAGTCCTTTACGGGCTGGTTTTACGGCTTCCAGCTCCATGCTGTGATCAATCACCAGGGGGAGTTGCTCAAAATCAAGATCACAGCGGACAACGTTGATGACCGCAAGGGGTTGCTGGACATCGTCCCAGACCTATCTGGAAAACCCTATGCCGACAAGGGCCACATCGGCAAAGCATTCATGCGCAAGAACATGTTGTCGGTCGAGCACTCAGACTTTGACAAGGTCTTGTTGAGCAAGCGTTCGCTGGTCGAGACCGTTTTTGATGAACTCAAGAACCTGTGCCAGATTGAGCATGCGCGGCATCGTTCGCTGCAGAACTCCGCCGTCAACCTCATGGGCGGTATCGTGGCGTATGGCCTGTTTCCTGTGAAGCCGCGCATTATGCTGCGCAAGTGCCGCAACCCGCCGGCTACCAGCTGAGCAGCTCTTTTTATCCAGAATTCAGGTTAAAGAACATGCGTATTCTTTGTAAGCCGTTCTTCTTGCGATGTCAGTGAAAAGTTTCACGAGTTTTACCTGGTGACGAAATGCAGCATTTTTCTCATACAGCTTTCTGTCCCGGTCTTTGAATTTGGAAGAGTCCTCTGAGTCGTCAAAGATCACCTGTAAGACTTACGCATTGATGCGATCCAAGGAAAGTGTTGTTCGGTGGAATATGCGTGCTCGTTCAGACTCAGACAAAGATGAGAAGACTGACACGCCCGCCGACGGCAAAATACACATTACCGGTCTGTATGGAATTTTTGATGCGCGAGGCCAAATCAACCACCTGTACCTGTCTGTCGCAAGTCATGGGGATGTCGCATGACAGCGTGAATCGGTTTTTGCTGCGTGAGTCGTATGGACCCCGAGAGCTGTTCAACCAGACCAAAGAGTTGGCTGATTATTGCTGCGGTAAAGCGTTTACGCAGGCCTTCATATGCCTTTGCGCACACCCAAGCTGCTTGAAGATATCCACAGTGCGGCGGCGTTTTTTCGCACAGCCAAGCTGGCTATTTCTCTGGACGGATTCAAGAGCGCCACAGCATACTGGCCGTATTCGGGCAGCCACATGTATATGCTGCTGGCATTGATACCTGCTCACAATCTGTTGGCGGGGCCATTACACTCAATGCACGTACATTTAACCCAGCAAAGGCTGCCGTGAACACCGCCAGACTTCAGCTTCGCCCGGTCAATGCCCAGGTATTGAGCGTTTTCACAGCCAGTGGCGAGCACGTTGGCAACCTCAAATTGATCGGTGGCGTGTGGAAATTCAAGGCCGTTGGCTATGATGCCAGCGGTCGCGTCCTGCCAGGTGGCGGCCCGCTGACGGACAAACACAACACCCTGTTTGCTGCATTGGATGCGTTTGATTTATCGCACCTGCCTGCTGGGCAAGCGCCAGGGCAGGTCTGAGCCTTCAGCTGCCAGACGCGGCACCGCTTGAATTTTCCTGGTGGACTGGCTTGCTGCATCAAAAAACCTCTGCAGGTTCATTTTTTTCTGAAAATCACCACATGCTGCCAGGGCAGGGTGTTGGCCGTTCGCTCCCACACCAGTTCGTGCACGACAGCTTCTTTGCGAACTTGTGATTCGCTCATCTTGTGCAGGGTTTTGATGGGCACGCGTGGGTCTTCCATCCGGTATTCAACATAGGCAATGCGGCCACCGGGTTTGAGGGCACGCACCAGAGAGTCAATCACTTCAGATGGAAATTCAAGCTCGTGGTACACATCGACCATGATGGCCAGATCAATGCTGGCATCAGGCAGGTTGACGCTTTTCAGCCCGCCGAGGACGGGCTTGATGTTGGTCAGCCCCGCTTTTTTAGCACCGTCTTCCAGTATTTTCATCATCTCGGGTTGCACATCGGTGGCATAGACCACACCGCTTGAGCCCACGAGTGGTGCCATGCGCCGGGCGTAATAGCCAGTGCCCGCACCAATGTCGGCCACTGCCATGCCGGGCTTCAAACCCAGCTCGCGCAGCAGCAAATCGCCACGCTCTTCCTGCTGGCGCTCACTGCGCTCCAGCCAGGCAGCGCCCTGCCAGCCCATCACGCCTGCAATCTCGCGGCCCATATAACTTTTACCGATGCCATCGGCGCTGGGCCGGGTGGTGGTGTAGCGGTCTGAGTTGGCTTGTGCATGGGCGGCGGTGCCCGTGAAAGCGCCCACGCTTGCCAGCAGGGATATTGCCAGCCAGGCGCAAAGTTTGCGCCGTTGAAAAACTTTAAGGGTTGCCATCGCGTTTTCCTCCAGAAGTCATACAAATAATTTTTGCAGTCTATGGCATAACAAAACAAGCTGCACTGCCACCTGATATTGGGCGGAATCACCCTGACTTCGACCAGGGCAGGCGTCGGTCCTGAATCTAGTCACTACAAAGTCTTGAGGTATAAAAAGGCTTCTCTGGCAGCAAGTACGGAGACTCTGCGCTATTGAAAACATAGCATTTACCTGCTGGCTCCATGCCATTGGGTGTGCAGCAGCTAGACCGCCACAACCTCCACCCGCATCTCAATGACTTCCAGCGGCAGCACGGCGTAGTCTGAAATAAACGCCACATCGGCTGCGTCACGGCCGTAGGCCACCACAATGCGGCCGCCACGCGGGGCTTGCTGGGTGGCGTCAAAGGTGTACCAGCGGCCGCCCACAAAAGCCTCAAACCAGGCATGCAGATCCATCGGGTCTAGCTGCCAGAGGTATCCGGCCACAATGCGTGCCGGTATGCGCAGGCTGCGGCACAGGGCAATACCAACATGGGCAAAGTCGCGGCACACACCCGCGCCGTGGCCCAGGGTGTCCAAGGCGTCTGTGGTGGCGGTGCTGACGCCGTACTGGTAGAGCAGGTTGTGCTGGATCCAGGCGCGTATTTCTTCAACCTGTGCATAGCCCGGTGGTGCGTTGCCGACAATGTCTCGGGCTTTTTCCTGCATCTTGTCAGACGGGCAATAACGGCTTTGCAGCAGGTACAGCAACACGTCGTCGGGCAACTGCTGCATGGGTGTAGAAGGCGCATCAGGCGCAACCGCGATGTCTGCCTCGACCTCCATGGTCACTTCAAACACCAGTCGCATGGTGCCTTGCGGTACGACCAGACGCTGGCACAGGTTGCCATAGATGTCGACATAGTGGCTGACGGGTACCCAGGGCTGCAGTGCGTAGCCGCTGCTGACCATGCGCTGGGCCTGGCCGCTGCGTGGGCGCAGCATGGCAACCAGTGGGCAGTCTGTGGGGGCGCTCAGGGTCATGGTGCAGCTGGCTTTGAGCTTCATGGCGATGATGGGTGATGGGGTGTCGTGTGATGGGTGAGCGTTTTGCCTGGGACAGCCCTGCAAAGCATAAAACAGCCCTGTGCCGGTTGATCTCAGCCGGTAAAAGCCGATGCCTGCAGGCTGAGCAGCGCCGCCCCAATGTCAGCGCGCAGTGCCGCCCACGCAGGCCCATCGGTCATGACAAAACGCTGGTTGACCTCCAGCTCCATGCCGACATACTGCGTGTCTGGATAGCGCTTGCGCAGCAAAGCGGTCAGGCCGTCGCCCTTGCCTTCGTAAGGGTAGTTTCTGCGCAGCTTCAAATCAGAGCGCCGCTGCTTTAATGCAGCCAGCCAGTGCGCTGCCAGTACGCATTCACCCGCACGGCGCGGGTCATACAGCCATGCGACATCGGCCTGGCGCACCACACCGCCCAGCTCGGGCGTAAAGCTGTGCGATGCCACATGCACCACGCGCCTGCCAGCCACCACCAGGCGGGCCACTTCAGACTCCACCGCATCGCGGTGCGGCCGGTAGTACTGCGCTGCGATGGCACGGCGCTTGGCCAGCGGCAAACCGCGTGTGGCTTCAGAGTGCAGCTGGCGGTGGCCGATGGAGCGGTTCAGGTCAATCAGCAAACGCGTCGTCGTGGCGGCAAACAGCGGGGCGTCACACGCTGTGGCCAGTTCTTGCGCCAGCGTCAGTGCCCCTGCATCCCAGCCGCGGTGTGTCGCCAGCAGTGCCTCATAGCCTTTGAACAGCGGCGCATAAGCCGCAGGCACCTCGTTGCCACCGTGCTCGCAGGTGATGATGAGGGCATCGCGTGTCACGTCAGGCCAGTCAAACCGTAGTGGTCGGGTTACCCCAGGCATCGACCTCGTAGGTGGTGACCTGAAAGCGCTGCAGTGTGTTTTGCCCAAAGGCCATGGTGATCGGCACATCACCCGCGTCCCGGCCACGCGCCATGACCACGCGGCCGATGCGTGGCGTGTTGTGGCGGGCATCAAAGGTGTACCAGCGGCCCCCCAGAAACACCTCAAACCATGCGCTGAAGTCCATCGGGTAGGGCACGGGTGGTATGCCAATGTCACCCAGGTAGCCAGTGCAGTAGCGCGCCGGAATGTTCATGCAGCGGCACAGCGTGACGGCCAGGTGCGTGTAGTCGCGGCACACGCCCACGCCTTCGCGGTGGCCCTCCAGAGCGGTGCGGGTGGCTCGGGCCTGGCTGTAGTCAAAGCGGATATGGTTGTGCACATAGTCACAAATGGCCTGCACCCGGCCCCATCCCTGGGGCGTGTTACCAAACTGGTTCCAGGCAAACTGCAGTAGCGCGCTATCGACTTCGCAGTAACGGCTGGGCAGCAAAAACTGCAGCGTCTCTGGTGGCAAATCAGTCGGGTCATGCTGCCAGGCTGACCCGTTCACCTCGTCTGGCAGGCCCGAGTCACGTATGACGGATTCGCTGTAAAACCTTACCCAGCTGACCCCGGCATAAGCATTGACACGCCCGCACTGGTTGCCAAAGGCATCGCTGTACTCATCGACGACCAGGCCAGGCTCAATGTGGATGACCTCTGGTGCCATCAAGTCAGCGCGCCTGGACGGGTGGACGTGCAAAAGGTAAACCAGCGCCATGGGCGAGGTGATGGCCAGTTGAATGTCAAAACCAATTTTGATGTGCATGGTGCTGTCCTGCAAAGAGTCGGCGGTTAGGATAAGAAAGCAGAGCCTGGGTCTGGAACCTGATCCCGAATCTATCGGGCTCATTGCCCGAAAGTGTGCTGGTCAGCGCATGGTCAAAGTATCGCTGCAAGTGCCGTGCCACTGTCAGAAAATTCAGGTTTTATGGGCAGGCATTTCCTGCGTGGGTCCGGCAGCGGTCCTGCCGCAGTCCTATAGTCCTATAGAGTGGGCTTTTTTATAAAACCGATGACCAGCCCCTGCGTTGTCACGGTCATCGTGCCCGGCTGCAGCCCCATGCCATCGGGCAGCGCCAGATCTTGCGCCTTGAAGGTGTGCAGCACCGCGTCCTGCAGCGCCTGCTCTGCCAGCGCTGGCCCATAGACAGCCAGCAAGGCCGACGGTTGCGGCCCCAGGCCATCAAATTGCAGGTTGTGCACACGCAACTGGTGTGCCCGGACTGATAAATCACTGGCCTCATACCTCAGCGCGAAGTCCAGCTCAAACGACCCTGTATAAGCGCGCCGCAGCGCCTGGCCGGCAGCCCCCACCACCATGTCTGCTCCCAGCCGGTTCAGTGCTGGCAGCAAACGCAGACGCGGTGGTTGCACACTGATATCGACCAGCCCGGCCACAGGCAGACGCAGCGGAAAGCGCTGTGCCACAGCCTGCTCCAGTCTGGCGGCTGATACGGTGTAGCTGGGCTGGGCTTGTCCGGCTTTTACAAGAGGCCAGGCCAGAGAAGCGGCGCTGCCAAGGGCCAGATGCAAAGGGGTGGCGAGCAGGGATCGTCGTTTCATGGTGTGCTCCTTCAGTGGACCTGCTTGCATTGTGCGGCCCACGTCAAGTGCCATGTAAAGCGCAAGTAGTGTGTTGCAACGGTGTGTCGTGAAGGTCAACAGTGCAGCAGTGCGAGTCGTTGAACACCTGGTCATTGCGACACCCTGCAATTTAACAAACCACTTCAAGGACTCTCATGAACAAGTTACTCGCCACCCTGATTGCCACCCTGTTTGTCGGCATTGCTTCGGCTCAGGCCCCTGCACCTGTAGCGGCTGGGCCATCTGCTGCACCGGCAGTGGTCAAGGCCCAGACCAAGGCTGACAAGTCTGTGGCTGCAGCTGTCAAAAGCGAAGCCAAGGTGGATGCCAAAGCACACGCCCGTGTTGAAAAGGCGCATGCCAAATCAACTGCAACAGTCATCGATGCCAAGGCAGAAGCCGCCGCTACCAAAACCCGTGCCATGGCCTATGCTGCCAAGGCCGACGTTGAAGACAAATCAGCCGCCACCCACAAGGCTGAAAAAGTCAGTGCCAAGGCCGATGCCAAAGCCAGGAAGGCCACGATCAAAGCTCACGCCAAACTCGATGCCACCAAGGTTCAGGCGGTTGCCGACAAAGCCACAGCAAAAACTGAAACCACCGCTGTCAAGGCACAAGCCAAGTCAGATGTGAAAGCCGCTGCGACCAAATAATTGCAAAGGCGCTGAAAAACAAAAAAGACAGGCTTGACCTGTCTTTTTTTTTGGGTCTCTGGCAGCGAGGTCCGGGTTCACCGGTCTGCCTACCTGCCCACCACTGACCAGCCTGCGTGCAGGTTGGTCTTGTCGTTTTCGTACTCCCAGCGGGTGCCGCAGCGGTCACAGCTGTAGCTGGTAATGGCGACCAGGCCATGGCGGCGCGTTTCGTGGCGGTTGTTGCCCTGCACCAGTTCGGGGTGACCCGGTGCCTTGCGCCAGTTGCGCTGCACGCCTGCGCATGAGTCGCACAGCACCATTTTCTTTAATTCGCTTTGTCGGTTGGTATCGTCGGTCATGGTGCTTTTTGTGAGGTCTAGTGAGGTGTGGTCAAGGCGCGCCACACAGTGGGCCCAGGTGCGGCACGTATTGCGCTCCATTGTCGCCTCTGCAGTATGACAAATGATGCCTTACCAGCCACCCGGGCCAGCAACGCTTGCACGCGCCTATGGGCTTTCAGGCGCTTATCACTTCACGGATTGGGCGTTGGCTGCCGAGGCAAGTGGTTTGGCCTGCAATAAGACCTCAGGGAATGGAATTCCATTTTCAAATTATCCATTTCGTTGTTGTCTCGCCTTACTGTCCCGCTCCCCTTTTGAACTGGAAATGGAGTCAGACAAAGTGGTAACCCCGCAAGCGACGCCCCCCGGTAAATCTGCTGAATCGCATCGACGGGGCGCAAACTGGCCAGTAGTCTCGGCACCATCATTTTTATGGCGGACTTTCTGGCCAGTCCGATCGCCTACTGGCGGCCTTGTTTACGTGGGCGCACCGGTGCAACGTACGGTGGTAGTGGTGCCGGTGGTAGCGTCACTTCAGGCGGTACAAAGACCGTTGCCACGGGCGGCCTGACTGGCATCGTCTGGACCAAGACCATAGAAGGTGGCGACACCACAGTCACAAACAACAAAGGCGTTCTGACGAGCGGTGCCCTGACCGTTGGCGGCAGGAACGATGGCACGACTTCTACGTTCACGACTTCGACCGGCGTAATTTCTATAACCGGCGGGACGACCACGATCGGCGGAACAACTACGACTGGTGGTGGTGGTGGTGGTGGTGGTGGTGGTGGCGGTGGTGGTGGCGGTGGTGGTGGTGGTGGCGGCGGTGGTGGTGGTGGTGGTGG
>JBBRMH010000160.1:0-9109 GCA_038230935.1 Burkholderiales bacterium
CGATACTTTTGCCAATGCTTACCAGTGGAAGCGGGAACTGTTCTGTGAAGTCGTTGCAAGCTTTATCAAGAGCTTTGTTCCTGGCAAGGACAGCCTACGGCCACAGTTCCGCTCGGTTGTCAATGCGTAAGTCCTGACTATGATGTTTTCTGCACTTTAAGGGAAAACCTGTGAACATGTTTGACCAGCTTAAAAAAGTCTTTGGCGCCTCTTCTGACAAATCTTCTGACAAGTCTTCCGGCAATTCTGGCGAGCGTACAGCTGCAGCGACTGATGCCCTGTCCGTCTGGGCCAGAGCCCAGGGTCTGACTTACAACCCGCTTGATGATGGCAAAGGGTTTTTGATGGCCGGGCGGGTGGGCAACCGGCCATGGCGGCTGGAGCGGGGCCATTCTTCACGCGCGTACATTCGCGGCGAAGAACTCAGGGCGCGTGCCGAACTCAAGGTGGACGAGGATATAGCGGTGCTGATCATGAACCGATCGCTCAAGGAGGTGCTTGAAAAGCAGGCCTATCAGCTCTACACCGATACCCTGCAAACCACCGCTGATCCGAAACTCCCGGAAGAAATGCGCTGGCTGGCCATGTACCGGGAAGTCGGCTGGGACAGCCTTGAGCCGGCATTCTGGGCGCGCTATTCGGTGCTGGCTGACCAACGAGCCCATGCAATGGCCTGGCTTGACCCGAATCTGGCAGGGCTGTTGATGTCGTGGCCAGAGCCTGCACCCGATGCACAGGTGCCGTTTGTGCTGATGCTGTTGCGCGGCAAATGCTATGTGCGTATGCAGTACACCCCGTCAGACCTGCCTACGCTGGCACATGCGGCGCTGATTTTTACCAGCGCCTGCGAATCAGCCCTCTCGGGTCTTGCGCCGGATATCGCCCTTTAGTCTGGTGTATTGAATCAGCGTTTTGAGCAGGAAACGCGGCGGTTATTTGCTACGTAAAATATAGCAATAAAGTGGTTTTCCCGAACGCAGTGTATTCATGTCACAGACGTGATGCAGCGTTTTGATTCCATTTCCATTTTCATATCAATACGATATGTTGTTGCTTCGCTTTGCCGTGCTAAAGCACTGTCTGCAGCTTCGCGCCTAATCTCCTGCTGATCTGGAAATGGAATGAGCTTACTGCTTCACGATCACCGGGTGAACCGTGAACACATTCGTACTCCTGGCATCTACCGTCACGCGAACCCAGTGGATCATCGGGCTGCCAAAGGTTTGCAGGCGGGTGAAGTTGGGCAGCAGCTTGGCCGGGCCGTACAGCGGCTTGTCCGTTTTATAAAAGTGCGTGTCGCCGTGAACGAACAGAACTTGACCATCGAACTGCTCGGTCTGAAGCACCAGTTTTTCCATGAAGTTGCGGTAACCGCTGACGCCGGGGTCTTTGCTCTCGTCAAGCTCCTCGGTTTCCGGCAAATCGAAGCCGGGGTCAGCCTGAATCACCAGCACCAGGCCAAGTGCTTTCTGTGCTTTGGCGGCTGCAAAGGCCTGCTGCATCCACTCGACGTTGGCGGCATCACGCTCCAGGTACTCGGCGTTGCTGGCTTCGCATTGTGCGAGGGTACGGGCGCTTTTTTTGGTGCAGTCCTTGTCGTCCAGAATTTTGTTGTTGTTGCTGCCCGGAACATTCAGGCCGGCAAACACAATGCGGTTGTGGCTAAAGCGGACATTTTCATAAAACTTGTCACCCGCCTGGCCCTGGTGCAGCAGCGGCATCTGGCGCTTGCCCAGGCTGTTCGGGGTGGGGAACATAACCTTACGGATATAAGCTAAGCGTTCCAGTCCGTCATAGCCGCCATTGTTGATGCGGTGGCAGTCGGTCCATTCGTTGTCGCCGGGCACGTACACCACCGGCTTTTTCATTTCGCCAAACATGCTGAGTGCTGCGGCATACACATCGTCGGTACATTTGGAACTGCCGTCCTTGATGTCGCCGTCGTAGATCGAAAAGGCAATATCGGACTGGTTGATGCTTTTGATCAGCGCGGGGATTTTGGGGTCATCGCCTGCCTTTTTGTAAGGCATGTCGCCCCACAGGCCAAAAGAAAAAGTTTGCGCCTGGGCGAGCGTAGCACCAAGTGCCAGCAATGCACCAGCCAAAAAACGGGTTGACATGAAGATCCATTCAAAAAATGCCAAGCTTAAAGAGCCTGTATGACGATGTGGTGACACCCGCCATGCCATACTGCCATCGCCATGAAAACATCCGCACCATCGACCAGCCTGTCAGACGCCGATATTTCACGCATTGTCGAGATGGCCTGGGAAGACCGCACCACTTTTGAAGCCATCGAGCTGCAATTTGGCTTGAACGAGTCGGCTGTGGTGGCCCTGATGCGTGCGCAGATGAAAGCCTCGTCTTTCCGGATGTGGCGCAAACGCATGAAGGGGCGGGTGACCAAGCATGCGGCGCTGCGGCCCGAGTCCATGAACGATGGTGGCCCGCACATTGCGCGCCACCGGATACCACAGAGATAAGCGTGTGCTGCTAAGCCTGCTTTTGCTGGCTGCTGGCTTCAGACGACAGCGCCAGCAGGCCCTGCAACACATCGCCCACCACAATCACGCTCGGGCTGTGCATGCCTTCCTGCTCAATGGTGGCGCGCAGCTTGTCCAGCGTGGCTACTCTATGGCGCTGGGTGGGCAGGCTGGCGTTCTGGATGATGGCCACGGGGGTACTGCTGCTCAAGCCCAGCAACAATTCTTTTTGAATCTGCTCTGAGCCCGTGATACCCATGTAGATCACCAGTGTCAGTTTGGCGCGCGCAGCCGTTGTAGCCAGCAGCGCCCAGTCGGTGCCCGCATCGCCCGGCTTGGCATGGCCGGTCACAAAAACCACGCCGTGGGCGTGTTCCCGGTGGGTCAGCGGCACATTGAGCGACGTCATGGCCGCCAGGCCCGACGTGATGCCGTTAACCACCGTGACTTCAATGCCAGCAGCCTGCAACGCCTGAATTTCTTCACCGCCCCGGCCAAAAATAAACGGGTCACCGCCTTTGAGGCGCACCACGTTGTCGCCCTCGCGCACGGCCATGACCATCAGCTTTTCAATGAAGGCCTGAGGCGTGGACTTGCAACCGCCGCGCTTGCCAACATGCACGATGCGTGCACCGGGTTGCGCAAAGGCGACGATGTCGGGGTTGACCAGGTCATCGACAAACAGCACAGTAGCGGTCTGGATGGCCTTGAGTGCCTTGAGGGTCAGCAGTTCCGGGTCGCCTGGCCCTGCACCTACCAGGGTGCACCGTCCAGTGAAGGCAAGCAGATTTTTATCGTTTTTCATAATTGTCTGGTCAGTTGCAAGATGTGTTCCACCTGCATGGCAATTGATACCGGCACGCTCTGTTGCCCGGCCATGACGGCCTGAATATAAGCCGCTGTCTCAACAGCGTCGGTTGTTTTGGGCAGATCGGGCGACGAGGCCACGGTGCCAGCCTGTGCGGCTTGCAGCAACTGGCGCTGGCCGTTGATAAAGGATTCCATCTGCGGCATGCGGCGCGCATCAGCCACCACTTCGCCCTCAGTGCCGCGCAACAGCAGGGCGTTGGCATTAATCAGTTTGAGTGTCTGCGCCATTGAGACTGCATACTCCGGGTGCGTATAGCTGCTGACCACCAGGGCCTTGCCAAGGCAGGGGTTCATGATCTTGACCAGGCTGTGGGCCGGGTTGCGCAGGCCCACCGCGCGGCGCACATCGAGCAGGCGTTTGAGGGCCGGGCACAGCAAGTCAGTAGGCACAAACGCCACTGCCCCTGGCGCTATGAATTCAATAGCTGTCCGGGCAGGTATTTCAAGGGCCAGAAGCACTTCTGACGTAAAAACACGGCTGGACTCGGTAGGTGTGCCGTGTACCAGTACCGCCACACCGCCACGTGCGAGCAACAGGGCCAGCAGGGGTGTCAACACGGGCAGCTTGCGCGCACCGTTGTAGCTTGGCAGCACCACCGTAGGTACACCACTTTCGTGCTGCGGCAGGTGATGCAGGCGCTGGTGTGTGGCATCGAGAAAACCGGCCATCTCTTCGGGCGTTTCGCCCTTGATCCGCATGGCCAGGCAAAACGCACCGATTTCCAGGTCGGACGCGTTGCCGTCGAGCACCTGGCCCAGCAGGTCGGCAGCCTGCTCGCGCGACAACGGCCGGGCACCGTCTTTGCCACGCCCGATTTCCTTGATGTATTGACTGATTCCCATGTTTGTATTGTCTGCGACGTTTAGCGTTGCTGGTGATGAGCAGGTCACAAGCCACGCAAACGACCAAAACTACCCAAATTGCTACTTAAAAAAATAGCATCAGCCATAGGAAACACGAGGGCTAAGGGGGAGTTGCATTCATATCTGCCCGATGACTTCAGTCGATTGCTCTGATTTCGCTTGTTGTAAAGCCCAGGCTCGTCGCCTGCGGTGCCAGGCAGGTTTGGCTAAAGTTTGGGCTGGGGTCTTTCGCAGGTGCCTGACCGCTTGGTCGTTGTCTCTTTTAGACTCCGCCCCTCAATTAATCTAACCACTGGACTGTTCAACATGAAAATTTATGACTATGAAGGTTTCCCCAATCCGGCACGCGTGCGCATCGCGCTGGCTGAAAAAGGTGCCACTGACAAGGTGCAGTTTGTACATGTTGATGTGATGAAGGGCGAGCATCGCCTGCCAGCGTTTACCAGCAAGAACCCCAACGCATCGGTACCGTGCCTGGAGCTCGACGATGGCACCTGCATCAGTGAGTGCACGGCAATTACCGAGTACATCGACCACACCTTCCCCGGCATCTCGCTGACCGGCGCGACTGCTAAAGAACGGGCTGTGATCCACATGATGCAGCGCCGTGCAGAGCAAGGCGTCATGGACGCCGTGGGCACCTATTTTCACTTTGCCACGCCGGGCCTGGGCGCGCTGGAGCTCTACCGGAACAAGGAATGGGGCATGAAGCAGCATGAACGCGCACTGGCGGGCATGCAGTATTTCAATGGCGTCCTTGAAAAACAGCCGTTTGCAGCCGGTGAGAATTTCTCGGTAGCCGACATCACGCTGTTTGTGGGTCTGTCGTTTGCCGAGTTCGCCAAAATCGCCATTCCTGCTGAGCTGACAGCGCTGGCGGCCTGGCGCGCCCGCATGGCCAAGCGAGCCAGCATGGGTGGTACCGGGACTTAATCACCTTCGCTTTCGCTATCACGCCAACCCAGCCCATCACTCTGCGTACCACCCAGCCATGAACCTGCATGCCAACTTCAATCAACGTATCGTGATGCATGTGGCGGCCATGCCCTGGGTGGATTCGCCGGTGGCAGGCGTGCAGCGCCGCATGCTGGACCGCATTGGCGACGAGGTCGCGCGCGCCACCACGATTGTGAAGTACGCACCGGGCAGCCAGTTCACCGCGCACACGCATGGCGGTGGTGAAGAATTCATCGTGCTGGACGGCGTGTTTCAGGACCAGCAGAGTGACTACCCGGCAGGCAGCTATATTCGCAACCCACCCACGAGCCGGCACACGCCCGGCTCAGCGGCGGGCTGCATTATTTTCGTCAAGCTGTGGCAATTTGCGCCTGACGACCGCACGCATGTCATTGTGGACATGAACAAGATGGGAAGCATCAGCGATAGGGCGCGCCCCGGCGTGTCGGTCACGCCATTGTTTGAAGACGAACGTGAAACCGTCCAGCTGGAGCACTGGCAACCGGGCGCAGAAGTACAGGCCACGTTCACTGACGGTGCCGAGCTTTTGGTGTTGTCGGGTGACTTCACTGATGCGGGTGACCACCTTGAGGCCATGTCATGGATGCGCCTTCCCCAGGGAGGCCAGATGGCTGCCAGAGCCGGGCAGCAAGGTGCCAGAGTATGGGTCAAGCAGCGCCACTTGCGTTTTGTGGCCGCGCCGTTGGTAGCTTGAGCTGCGCCGACTGCCTGTCAGCCAACCCTTCAAAATGCTACAAAAAACATAGCTGCTGGCGTATATAAAACGTGCGCCAGAGGTCGATTTGGTCTAAAAAAACCTCACAAATTCGTGCGCAGCTTCCAGATCTCCGGAAACAGCACCACATCGAGCATCTTGCGCAAATAACTCACGCCGCCCGTGCCGCCGGTGCCGCGCTTGAAGCCAATAATTCGTTCGACAGTAGTGACGTGGCGAAAGCGCCAGAGCCGGAAGGCATCTTCCAGATCAGTGAGTTCTTCGCCCAGCTGGTACAAATCCCAATGGTCTTTGGGGTTGCGGTAGGCAACCAGCCAGGCCTGTTCTACCGCATCGCTTTCTGTGTAGGCTTGTGTCCAGTCGCGCTCCAGGTGGCTGGCTGGTACGGCCAGGCCCCGGCGGGCCAGCAGGCGCAGGGCTTCGTCATAAAGCGACGGTGCCACAAAGGCGGCTTGCACCTGGGCCAGCAGGTCGGGCCGGTGCGCGTGGGGCTTGAGCATGGCGGCGTTTTTATTGCCCAGTGCGAATTCAATGCAGCGGTATTGCGCGCTCTGAAAGCCGCTTGAGTTCGCCAGGTAGGGGCGAATGGCGCTGTATTCGGGCGGTGTCATGGTGGCCATCACATCCCAGGCGTGTACCAGTTGCTCCATGATTTTGCTGACGCGGGCGAGCTTTTTAAAGGCATCGCCCAGTGCATCGGCTGCCACATTGGCAATCGCTGCGCGCAGCTCGTGCAGCATCAGTTTCATCCACAGCTCGCTGGTCTGGTGCTGGATGATGAACCGCATCTCGTTGTGGTCAGGCGACAGCGGCTCTTGTGCACCCAGAATCGCATCCAGGTGCAGGTATTCGCCATAGCTCATCGACTGGCTGAAGTCGAGCTGGGCGCTCTCCTCATACACCACGGCTTCAGGCGCTGTGTGCGCCTGTGCCGGGTGCTGGGTGGGGTGCATCGGGCACATGTTAGGTTACCGCGTTCTTCTGGTTGAACTCGGGTTTTTGCCATTCTGCTGTTTCGAGGACTTGTCTGAGATGCTCAACAGCGTTCCAGACATCTTCAAACCCGATGTACAGCGGTGTAAAGCCGAAACGCAGAATATCCGGCATATGCGTTCGTCCTGAGCCTGGCCTGTCCTGAGCCAGTCGAAGGGTCGAAGGATCGCCCGCCCGAAAGTCGCCAATCACGCCGCGCGCAGTCAGCGCCTGCATGATGCCGTAAGCACCTTCACCCCGGCTCAGGCAAACCTGCGAGCCGCGCTGGGCGTGCTCACGGGGCGTCGCCAGGCCCAGGCCGTACCCGGCGCAGCGGGTTTCAACCAGGTCAATAAACAGATCGGTCAAGGCCAGAGACTTGTGCCGCAGTGCAGCGATACCGCCCAGGGGCTGCGCTGCCAACACGGTGTCCAGCCCGCACTCCAGCGCGACCATGCTCAAAATGGGCTGTGTGCCGCACAGGTAGCGTGTGATGCCGGGAGCGGGGCGGTAGTCAGGGGTGAACGCAAACGGCGCGCTGTGGCCCCACCAGCCCGCCAGCGGTTGCCAGAACCGTTCGGCATGCTGCGGGTTGACCCAGACAAAAGCCGGTGCACCGGGGCCGCCGTTCAGGTATTTGTAGCAGCAGCCGACGGCAAAATCTGCGCGTGCACCGTTCAGATCGACCGGCACGGCACCCGCGCTGTGCGCCAGGTCCCATACCGTCAATATGCCTGCACGCTGGGCTGCGGCGGTGACGCTGGCCATGTCATGCATGGCGCCTGTGCGGTAGTTGACGTGGGTGAGCATCAGCACGGCGACGTCAGTTGTCAGTGCGGCGTTGATGTCTTCAGGCTCGACCAGCATCAGACGCAGACCACGTTCTTTGCACAGCGCCTCGGCAATGTACAAGTCGGTTGGAAAGTTGCTGCGTTCGCTGACCAGCACCTTGCGTTGAGGTGCATCAGCAGCAGCGATATGCAGCGCCGCGCTCAACACCTTGTAGAGATTGATCGAGGTGCTGTCAGTGGCCACGACTTCGCCCGGCGCAGCACCAATCAGCTGCGCAATCTTGTTGCCCATGCGTTGCGGCAGATCAAACCAGCCCGCGTTGTTCCAGCTGCGGATCAGGCCCTGACCCCATTCCTCGGTCACCGCCTGGGCTACGCGGGCGGCGGTTGCCTTGGGCAGCACGCCCAGGGAGTTGCCATCAAGGTAAATCACCCCATCGGGCAGGTTGAACTGGTGGCGCATCTCGCGCAGCGGGTCTTGCGCATCGAGGGCGCGGCAGTTTTCGAGGGTTGTGGTCATGGGCGTTCGTTACAGGTGGTTTTTCAAGGAAGCTGGCGGAGCACAGCCCGAACCGGTGAGGCATCGGCGCGCATCAGTTTGAGGGGCAGGGCAATCAGTTCGTAATCGCCCTCGGGTACATCGTCGAGCACCAGGTTTTCGAGTACACGAAGCTTGCGTGCCAGTAACTGGTGGTGGCAAGGCAAGTCCTGGCTGTTGGCCAGGTCCACACTGGGCGTGTCAATGCCAATCAGCAACAAGGGGTTTGCTATGTTTTTTGTAGCTAGCAGCGCAAGCGTTTCGGGGGCCAGGGCCGTAAATGATGCCCAGGACTGGCTCGCAGTGCGCGCTGTGCGCAGCAGCACACGCGGGGGCAGGTTCTCGAGTGCATGGGCAATGTGCTCGGGAAATACCAGTGGGCCAGAATCAAGGCAATGAATCACCCGGCAGATACCAAGGTAGGGCATCAAATCCAGCTCACCCGAGGCAGCACCGCCGTTGGCATAGTGCATGGGTGCATCGGCATGCGCGCCCGTGTGCGGCGACAAAGTAATGCTATGGACATTGACCGGACAGTCAGGCGTGAGTGAGAAATGCAGCCGCTGTGAATACGCCGTGTCACCGGGGAACACTGCCGCGTGCTCGTCAACGGGCGGTGAGATGTCCCAGATTTTCAGCTGCTGGCCTGTGCTGGTGTGTAGGTGTTTGAAGGCCATGGCTGAAGTTATCACCGCTCAAAATAGCGTGGTGTCGGTAATTTCCAACAGCTTTAAAAATACTTTAGGTTTCAACCAATTCAGGACTTACGCATTGACAACCGAGCGGAACTGTGGCCGTAGGCTGTCCTTGCCAGGAACAAAGCTCTTGATAAAGCTTGCAACGACTTCACAGAACAGTTCCCGCTTCCACTGGTAAGCATTGGCAAAAGTATCGCAGA
>JBBRMH010000161.1:0-9085 GCA_038230935.1 Burkholderiales bacterium
ATCAGTGAGCGCAGCCGGGCCGGGCTGCAAAATCTCAGCTGACTTGATTTCAAACAGCTGGTCGTTTTTAACGGCGTTCACGTCCTGCCAGCCAGGCCGGGCCCGCACATGCGCCGGGCGAAACTTGCGGCCGCACCAGGAGCCCAAAATAATGTCGGGGTTGCGCCACAAAATCTCGCCGCCGTCGGCAATGATGCGGCCTTTGCCCATCGGCTCTTTGGCCAGTTCGGGAAAGCAGTCGTCACCGCCCGCAATGCCGACCAGCTCAGACACCCAGGCAATGGCGCTGATGTGCGGGTCATACCATTCCTCGAAAAACACACGGGGGCGGCGTTTAAGGGTGGCCGCTACCTGCTCAATCGCCAGCAAGCGCTGCTGCATGGCGTGCATCAGTGCCAGCCCTTTGTCGGCCTGCCCGACCATGGCCGCGAGCTGGTACATCATCGAGAAAATTTCCGCCACGCTGCGCTGGTTGAAGATGGTGACCTGAATCCCCTTGCGCACCAACTGCGACGCAATATCCGCCTGCAGGTCTGAAAAGCCAATCACGCAGTCAGGCTGCAACTCCACAATCTTGTCGATTTTGGCGCTTAAAAAAGCGCTGACCTTTGGTTTTTCCTCGCGCGCGCGCGGCGGCCTGACGGTATAGCCCGAGATGCCAACAATACAGCGCTCTTCGCCCAGCATGTAAAGCCACTCGGTGGGTTCTTCAGTCAGGCAGACGATGCGCTGCGGACCGTAGCCAGCCGCGTCTGGTCGGGCAGCCAGGGTGCGCCAGTCGATGGTTGGACCGGTCATGTTGAGGCCTTCAAAAATAATCCTGCAGCAGCGACGGGGTGCGATGCAAACCAGGCGTGAAAGTAGCTCGCCTTGACCGAGCCCGCAACATACAGCGCCTCACCCTCGCCGCGCAGCTTGCGTCCGGGGGCCGCCTGCGTGCGTGCAGCGACAGGCAGCTCAGTGGCGCAGGTTGAGTAATGAAAAGCATGGCCGCGCAAAATCTGACCGCTGCCCGCACCGCCTAATTCAAGTTGCTGCGGCCCAAGCGCAGCCAGGCGTTTTTGCAGGGTGACGCTGCCGGGCAGCACGCCCCACATGGGGTAGCTTTTGCCATCCGCCGTGGTCAGCTGGTCAAACAAGGCCATCATGCCGCCACATTCTGCCCAGACCGGCTTGCCAGAGCGTACATGGTGGACGATGCTGGCCTGCATGGCGCGGTTGCTTGCCAGCGTTTGCGCATGCAACTCCGGGTAACCGCCGGGCAACCACAGGGCATCGCATGTCGGTATTGCACCATCTTCAAGCGGAGAAAAATAAACCAGTCGCGCGCCCATCTGTTGCAAACAGTCCAGGTTGGCGGTGTATAAAAAACAAAAGGCGGCGTCTTTGGCCACAGCAATGGTCTGGCCTTGCAGGGCCTTCACCGGGAAAGCGTCCTGCGCTGCATTGGGTGCGTCAAACGCCACGGCCCAGTCCTGCAGATCACTCGGTCCCATCTGCCCCAGCGGTGTGGTGGCCAGTGCATCGGCTGCTGCGTCCAGGCGTACCAGTGCATCGCCTAATTCGCTGGCCATCACCAGGCCCAGGTGCCGCTCTGGCAGAGTGAATAACTCGCTGCGCATGATCGCGCCCTGCCACTGCGCCTTGTCGCGCAGCCCGGCCTGAAGCATCTCTGCGTGGCCGGGCGAGGCCACCCGATTAGCCATTACCCCTGCAAAGCGAAGGCCTTCGCGGTAATGCTGCAGACCCCAGGCCAGTGCACCAAACGTGCCCGCCATGGCGCTCGCATCAATCACGCTAAGCACCGGCAAGCCAAAGCGTTGCGCCAGGTCTGCGGCACTCGGCTCGCCATCAAAAAGCCCCATGACGCCTTCAACAATGATGAGGTCGGACTGAAGCGCCGCATCGTGCAGGCGCTGCGCGCAATCCGCCTCCCCGGTCATCCACAAGTCAAGCTGGTACACCGGTTGGCCGCTTGCAAGCATGAGCCAGTTCGGGTCCAGAAAATCAGGCCCGCACTTGAACACACTCACCCGCAGCCCCTGCCGCGCATGCAGGCGCGCCAGCGCGCAGGCGAGCGTTGTTTTACCTTGCCCGGAGGCGGGCGCGCCGATCAAAATAGCGGGGCAATGGACAGTTGACATGGCGTATCAGTGTTTGAGTCTTACTTCGGCTGCCAGCGCAGGGTCACAAAGACACCCCGGCCAGGCTGGTTGTAACCCAGAATGGTTTCGTACTGCTTGTTGGTCAGGTTGTTGACCTTGGCCTGCAGCTTCCAGTCCTGACTCAGCTTGTAATCGGCATACAGGTCGGCAGTGGTGTAGCCATCGAGCGGCTGCAGATTGGCGGTGTCATTGAAGCTGCCGCCTGTGCGCAGCAGCGAGCCACCGAATGTCCAGGTGCCCACGTCGTAGTCCGCACCCAGCCGGAGCTGGTTGGCGCTGCGCCGTGGCAGGCGTTTGCCAGTCAGTTCGTTACGCGGGTCCAGTGCATCGGCAGAAGCGCGCAGCGTGAGCGCACCAAAACTGCCGTCATAAGCCAGGCTCAAGCCAGTGATACGGGCCTGGGGCACATTGACGGGATTGGTGGTGTTGGTGATGAAGCCGCGAATTTTATTGTCGTAGCGCACCAGCTTGACACTCTGGCCGGCTTCACTCCAGGTGACACCCAGATCGGTGTTACGGCCCCTTTCGGGCTGCAGCGCCGTGTTGCCGAAACCGGGGAAATACAGCTGGTTAAACGAGGGCGCCACAAAGCTGGTGCCATATGAGGCATTGATGCGCCAGGCAGGCGTGAGGCTCAAACCGTACCCTGCAAAGCCCGTGCTGCTGCCGCCAAACTGTGAATTCTGGTCGCGCCGCAGGTTGGCTTGCCAGTTGTGCGCACCCTCGCTACCGTTCAAGCCCACAAAATACGACGACACATCGCGCTCTTTGACGGTGTACGCCGTGGTGCTATCGACTTTTTGCTTGAGCTGTTCCACGCCGGCCAGCAATACACCAAAGCGGGTGTCGATGTCGTTTTGCCAGGTCAGCTGGTTCTGGGTGGTGTTGAACCGGCCGGGGAAGACCGACGGCGCCGCAACAATGGCTTCGCTGGCGTCCACGCTCTGGCTGAAGCGCAGCCGGGACTTCCAGCCCGGAACCCAGCGGCCTTCAACACCGGCACTGGCCACGCGGGTTTTGCCTGCATAGCGGGTGTCGCGGCCCAGGCCGTCGTCTGTGTGGTTCACGTTAGTGGCATATAACAGGCTGGCATCAAGCTTGACAAGGCTAGTGAGTTGCCAGGCCACAGAGCTGTTGAGCGCGTCCTGGTCAAAGCCGTCCAGGTCGGGGTTGTAGTTACTGCCCACCCGGCGGTTGGTCGCAGAAAAACCGTTTTCACGGGTTTTTTGCACACCCAGGCTGTAGGTGACTTCGCCTGTGCCGCCCGACAACCCTGCTGCCAGCTGGCGGTATGCCGCGCTGCCCAGTGTGGCTGACGCGTAGGGTCTGAACCCCTTGGCACCCTTGCGCAGAAAAATTTGCACCACACCACCCACCGCCTCACTGCCATAAAGCGCCGAAGCCGGGCCTTTGAGCACTTCAATGCGCTCAATCATGTCCACGGGAATGTTGTCCCAGGTCGGTGTTCCGGCCGTGGCCGAGCCATAGCGCACGCCATCAATCAGCAATATGGTGTGCCGGGCTTCGGTACCGCGAATATTCAGGCTGCTGTTTTTGCCCAGGCCACCGTTGGAATTGAACTGCAAGCCGGGCACCCGCGCCAGCAGTTCGGGCAGCGTGCGTCCGCTTGACTTTTCAATCTCGGCCCGGTTGATGACCACCACATCGCTGACCAGTTCGTCTGTGCGTGTAGGGTTGCGCGTGGCAGAAACCACGATTTCCGGGAGTTGCCGTGTGGGTTGGGTCTGGGTCTGGGTTTGGGCCATGGATGCGCATGCGGCAGCCAAAGTCAGCGGGAGCACGGCCAGGCGTGCATGAGAAACACAGGTTTTCATGGGTAAAGCAATCAACAAAAGGCCCCCACCGGCTTCCCCGCCGACGTATGAGCGTCACGAACGCGCGCACTTTTTGAGAGCGCACGCATTCACCTTGTTGGCCGGTATCCGGGCTGACGAAGCGGCCTTCATCGCCTTCCCAAGTCCTTGTTCAGGGGTCTCAGTGGCGAGTGATGAAGGCTGAATGGGTCAGCAAACAGGTGTCTGCTGGACATTCGTTCGTTTTACCGTTGCGGGGGCAGCGCAGGTTAGGCGGCGTAGCGTTAATTGGCCAGATAATGGACCCATGTAGCATGAACGCCCTCCTGCTTCCCGTTGAACTGCAGCGTGTGAACCACACCGCGAGCACCAACACTGCGGATTCTACGCGGCAAAATGCGGCTCGCCCTACAATCGAAATTGTCATGTCGAACCCTGCCAACCCCACATCCATTGAGCCTTCAGGTGCCCTGCCAGACGCTTGCCCGCCTGACCCGGTGATCGAACGCGTGATTGAACGGGTAGAGCGGCTGCTCATACGCTACGAGGAACTGCAACGAACCAATGTACTTTTAAGCGCGCAGGTCAACGCCTTGACAGACGAGCGGGACTCGCTTAAATCGCGCTTGAGTGCTGCACGCGCACGCGTTGATGCATTGCTGGAGCGCCTGCCAGAAAACGCTATTGCAGGCCTGCGTTCTTCAGCCGGAGCAGGCTCATGAAACAACTTGAAGTACAAATCATGGGCCAGAGCTATCTGCTGGGCTGCCCTGAACATGGCGATGCCCGCATGCTGGACGCGGTCAACCGGGTTGACCTGGTCATGTGCAAAATCCGTGATGCCGGCAAAATCAGGGCGCGTGACCGTATCGCAGTGCTGGCCGCCCTAAACCTTGCATTCGAGGCGCCGGAACGCCCTGCGCTGGCGCAACCCGCTGCACTTAATGCACGTACCCCATACCCTCAATTGACCGACTTGTTGAACCGGCTCGATGCTGTGCTGGACCTGGATGTGCCATTGCCTTGAAACAGATCTGAATTAATCAATGCAAGGGCGGGCGCACCGAATAAAAATGCCTGCAAACCTCTACAATCATGTGGTCTGCAGTGCACGCCGGGCTTTATATTTCCTTGTGCCAATGCTCTTTGAGCTCGGGCTTGGTAAATTGTCAGGAGGGTGTGTCCGTCTCGCGTTAGACGAGCCCGAAACCTGACTGCCCTCGCCCACCTGAACCCTGGTTCAGGATGACGGTCCGGTGGCACTTGCAGACACCTTCTAACACCTTCTGTTTCCCCAAAACATCCCCGCCCCGGCATCGACAGCACCTTCAACACGGTTGCAACTTGCAGTCAATGCGGCCTCTAGCGATTTTCTCTGGCGCTACCCCCTCCATGCATCTGGAACCCCTGCTGATTGTTGAACTTGCCCTGCTGGGCATTGGTACCGGATTTCTTGCAGGTTTGCTGGGCATTGGTGGCGGCATGCTGATGGTGCCGTTCATCACCATCATCATGTCGAACCGGGGCGTGGGGCCGGACCTGGCTGTCAAGATGGCCATAGCGACCTCCATGGCCACCATCATTTTCACGTCGATGTCCAGTGTCTGGGCACACCATCGGCGTGGGGCTGTACGGTGGGACATCGTCAAGCGACTGGCACCCGGTATTGTCACGGGCAGCATCATCGGCAGTCTGGGTGTTTTTGCGCTGCTCAAAGGGGCGTATCTGGCCATTTTCTTTGGCCTGTTTGTCAGCTTTTCCGCGACCCAGATGTTTCTCAACAAAAAACCCAAGCCCAGTCGGCAGATGCCAGGCATGACGGGCCAGTTTGCAGCGGGCGGTTTGATCGGTTTTCTGTCGGGGCTGGTGGGCGCAGGCGGCGCTTTTATCAGCGTGCCGTTCATGACCTGGTGCAACGTGGCCATCCTCAACGCCGTGGCGACATCGGCGGCGCTGGGGTTTCCCATCGCGGTGGCCAATGTCGCAGGCTACATCATCAGCGGCCTGCGTGTTCAAAATCTGCCAGTGGGCGCTTTCGGCTATATCTGGCTGCCCGCGCTGGGAGTGATTGCAGTGTGCAGCTTCATGACCGCGCCACTGGGGGCAAAAGCCGCACACAGCCTGCCGGTTGACAAACTCAAGCGCATTTTTGCAAGCATCCTGTACGCTTTGGCAGCGTACATGCTGTACAAGGGCTTGAGTGCTTAAAGCTGTGCTGGCATGACCACCATGCCATCTTCATCCGCGTACAGCCAGTCGCCGGGACGCACCCACACGCCCTGGATCTGAACCGGACCATCGCGTTGGCCTTCGCTACGCCTGTCTGTAGGCAAGGGCATGGATGCCAGCGCCCGGATACCCACCAGGCTCTGCGCAAGCTCTGCTACATCGCGCACGCAGCCGTCAATCACGACACCGGCCCAACCGTTTCTGGCAGCCGCTGCGCCCAGGTTACCGCCCAGCAAGGCGCGCCGCAACGACCCGCCACCATCGACCACCAGCACACGCCCCAGACCGGGCGACTCAACAGCGGCTTTGACCTGTGAGTTGTCTTCAAAACACTTGACCGTGGCAACCAGGCCGCTGAATTTCTGCACGCCACCAAAATCTCTGAACGCGGGCGCCAGAACCCTGAACCCACCGGAGGCATCGTGTTTATGCGCGTCACACAAATCACAGGTGGCAAATGAGGTGGTGCCAGAAGGCATAACAGATGGCGTCATTTTGAAACATTCCTATGGGCAAAAGATGAGTGCATGTGACGTTGACCCGAACTCTTTTCGTCACTGGCAACGCCATCATAAAACGCATGTGCAGAACATTGTGAAGGCATACGACTGGCTGTGCAGAGGAAATTTTTGATTTGAAGGTGCAGATAGCTTGTGTAAAACTTCAAAAAAAGTCATGCCCCCCTATGAAACAGCCGTTTTCTCCAGTAGCATCCGTTGTGCCGCCAGGAAGTAGTTATCTACGGTGGTGATTTATCAACTTCTGGAAGGAAAATCAATCATGGCAACTGCAACAAAAGCACCGGCTAAAAAAGCGCCCGCAAAAAAGGCTGCACCGGCCAAAACAGCAGCTGTTGCACCCGCAGCACCTGCGAAAAAAGCAGCGGCTCCAAAAGCGATACCCGCCAAGAAAGTAGCGGCAGAGGCCCCCAAAGCCGCTCCTGCCAAAAAGGCAGCCGCTGAAAAATCAGCGCCAGCTGCGAAACGCACGCCCAACGCAGCTTTCATGAAAGCGCTGACCCTCAGCCCTGCGCTGGCCGCCGTGGTGGGTGACAAACCCCTTCCACGCACAGAGATTGTCAGCAAGCTGTGGGTCTATATCAAGGCCCACAATTTGCAAGACAGCACCAACAAACGCATGATCAACGCGGATGCAAAACTCAAAGCGGTATTTGGTAAAGACCAGGTTTCGATGTTTGAAATGGCGGGCCTGATTGGCAAGCACGTGAAGTAAAGCTTCAGCCAGTCAACTCTGCTTGATTCTTCAAGGACCGGTGATGACCGGTCTTTTTCGTTTTTGTCGCGGACACGTCTGTTCAGGCAAGCCCAGCACCCATTCCCGGCCTATACTGCGCGCATCTGAAAAGCGGATTGCCTGTTACACCCTCATCAATTGAGTGGTGGGTTGCCAAGATTCAAAAGATCACCAGTAGCTCAACGCAGAAAAATTTTTCAGGAAAAAATAGCCCTCACCTCAATGCAATCGACACACCCCGATTTTTTATGCCGTACAGGACGTGTTGTCTGGGTTGACAGCCTGTTGGTACTGGTGCGTGACCATAACTTTTCAATGGCGGTTTAGTTATGTTGCGATTTATCTTCACGCGCTTTAGCCTCATCGTTCCGACTTTTTTCGGCATGACACTGCTGGCGTTTTTTCTGATTCGCCTGGTCCCTGGTGACCCGATTGAAACACTGGCAGGCGAACGCGGTATTGACCCGATACGACACGCGCAGCTGCTCAAGGAATATGGACTGGACAAGCCGGTGCTCGTCCAGTACGGCATCTACATTGGACGCGTGCTCCAGGGTGATCTGGGCAAATCCATCATCACGCAAGAGCCGGTTTTGCGCGAATTTCTCACGCTGTTTCCGGCCACGGTGGAGCTGGCACTGTGCGCCATGCTGTTTGCGCTGTTGATTGGCATTCCGGCGGGCATCATCGCCGCCGTCAAACGAAATTCGGTGCTGGACCATGGTGTCATGGGCGTGTCCCTGACGGGTTATTCCATGCCGATTTTCTGGTGGGGCTTGCTGCTGATTCTGCTTTTTTCGGTCCAGCTCGGCTGGACACCTGTGTCAGGCCGCATCGCGGTCAAATACTTTATAGAACCGACGACAGGTTTTCTTCTGATCGACTCTTTGCTGTCGAGTGAAAAAGGCGCTTTTTGGTCCGCTGCTTCGCACCTGATTTTGCCCACCATCGTTCTGGGCACCAACCCATTGGCCGTGATTGCCCGCATGACACGCTCGGCCATGCTGGAGGTGCTGGGCGAAGATTACATTCGCACGGCGCGGGCCAAGGGCCTGTCGAATTTGCGCGTAGTGGCTCTGCATGCCCTTCGCAACGCTCTGATTCCCGTAGTCACAGTCATCGGGCTTCAGGTCGGCGTGCTGTTTACAGGGGCCATTCTGACGGAAACCATTTTTTCATGGCCTGGCGTCGGCAAGTGGCTGATTGAAGCAATTGGCAGGCGCGATTACCCGGTGCTGCAGGGCGGCATTTTGCTCCTGGGTGTGCTGGTCATGGCTGTTAATTTGCTGGTGGACATCACCTATGGCATCATCAACCCACGCATCAGGCACCAGCGATGAGTACGCCCACTATGACTCCACTGGCTGTGCCCGCGCCGCCACACCCTCTGCGCGAATTCTGGACTTATTTCAGTGCCAACCGGGGTGCATTGGGTGGTCTGATTGTGGTTGTGGCTGTGTTGCTGGTGGCGCTATTTGCGCCTGTACTGGCTCCACATGCGCCCGACCTGACCAATACGGCGGCTTTTTTAAAGCCGCCATTCTGGCAACAAGGTGGCACCCTGACCTACCCGCTGGGCACCGATGCGATTGGGCGCGATATTTTGTCGCGCCTGATGTACGG
>JBBRMH010000162.1:0-8749 GCA_038230935.1 Burkholderiales bacterium
GTCCTGCAGCTGGGGCGACATGAAGCCCCAGTCGTCGAGCACCTGCTGCAGTTTGCTGGCGATGCCCGTCGCATAATGAGCGGTCGAGAGGTCGCGTGAGACGACGATGAGCTGGCCGTCACGCGAGCCGTCTTTGTAGGTAGCGAGTTTCATCAGGGTCCTGGGCTGGGTGCAGCTTGCGCAAGCGGTGCAACAAAGCGGCAAGTCTATCAAGCCGACGGGCCTGTATTGAAACCCTGCGGGGCGCTACAGTGCTGGCCCGCCTCCTGCAGAATTGAACACCATGAAAGCGCGCACCTTGTCAGATTTTCCGGATACTCCTCTGCCCGCCGGGCTACCGCCGCAACGGGCCGGCATCCAGTCGGTTGAAGTCGGCTTTGGCCTGCTGCAGGTGCTGGCGCAGGCGTCTGGTCCGCTGATGCTGCGTGACCTGGCAGCCCAGGCGGGCATGAGTGCGGCCAAGGCGCACCGCTATCTGGTCAGCTTTCAAAGGCTGGCGCTGGTGGTGCAGGACACGGGCAGCACCCGTTATGACCTGGGGCCAGCGGCTTTGAAGCTGGGGCTGGCTTGTTTGTCCAGGCTGGACAGCGTCAAACTGGCCCGCCAGCGCCTGGGCCCGCTGATGGAGCAGGTCGGCCAGACGCTGGCGCTGGCGGTATGGGGCAATCAGGGGCCGACCATGGTGCACTGGCAAGCGTCACCGCAAGCGATCACCGTCAATTTGCGGCTGGGCGACGTGATGCCGCTGCTGTCGTCGGCCACGGGGCTGTGTTTTGCCGCGTTCATGGACGTGGACGCGCGTGAACCGGATGTGCAGGCGCAGGCCGCGCCCAACCCCGCCCACAGCCGCCTGAACCAGCTGCTGCAGGAAGCACTGAGCGGGCAACACAAGCTGGCGCACCCGGATGTGCCAGGCACGATGGCCGAGGTGACTGCCTTGCTGGCCGATGTGCGCCGCCGGGGCCTGTCGCGCGCTGTGAACACCCTGCTGCCCGGTGTGGCGGGGTTTTGCGCGCCGGTGTTTGATGCCGATGGGCACCTGGCGCTGGGCATGGTGGCGCTGGGCTCGGTGACGACGTTTGACACCGCCTGGGACGGTGCGGTGGCTGTGCCCCTGAAGGCAGCGGCGGCCCGGCTGTCGGATGAGCTGGGGTTTGTGGCCGCATGACAGCCGCTGCGATGCCCCTGGACAGTCGTTCTGCAGGCCCACCGTGGCGCTCGCTGGCGGTGCTGGCCCTGCTGGTGCTGGCCGCGCACTTGCTGGCATTGCAGGCATCCCCTGACCGCATGGGTCCCCCACTGCAGCCTGACGCCACCGCCCGGGCGTTTACCACCCGCAGCATTGCTGCACAGCCCGCCGTACAGGTTACGCCGCCTGCACCCGCACCACCCGCCCCAGCGCCAGCCGCTGCAGCACCCATTCCACCCAAAAAAGCATCAAAAAAGCCTCCAGCCCAAGCATTACCTGCGCCTGCAGCTATTGATTCAGGAGCAACTGTCACTCTTGAAAATACGCTACCCGCACCAGCTGAAGCCCCTGCAGACAGCACAGCAGTTGCCAGCACGGCCACTGTGGCAGAGATCACAGCGGCACCGTTGCCAGTCGTGTCCGCATCCGCTGCAGCGCCGCAGAACGATCAGACACCGCCCGCCAGCCCCGCCGTGGTCAGCGCAGGCCCGACACCCACGGTGGTCACAGCCATCAGCCTGCCCGGCTCGGCCCGGCTGCAGTACAAGGTGACTGGCACCTCCAAGGGGCTGAATTATTTTGCCGATTCCGAGCTCAACTGGAACAACGCGGGCAGCAGCTACGATGCCACCATGAAGGTCAGCGCCCTGTTTGTAGGCTCGCGCAGCATGACCAGCACCGGCGCTGTCACACCCACCGGGCTGGCACCCACCCGCTTTGCAGACAAGTATAAAAACGAGGTGGCCGCGCACTTTGACGCGGGCAAGGGCAAGGTCACTTTCAGCGCCAACACGCCCGATGTGCCGTGGATGGACGGCGCGCAAGACCGGGTCAGTGTGTTTTTACAACTCGGCGGCATGCTCGCTGCCGGGCCGGGTGGTGCTGCTGGCTCCGGTAGTCCGGATTCATCAGGCACGCCCGCAGGCTTTGGCGTGGGCAGCAGCATCACGCTCTACACCGTTGGCCCGCGCGACGCTGACACCTGGACTTTTCTGGTCGAGGCCACTGAAACGCTCAGTTTGCCTGCAGGCGACATGGCCACGCTGAAGTTAACGCGCAAACCCAGACGGGAGTACGACCAGAAAGTGGAGGTCTGGTTTGCGCCTTCACTGGGCTTTTTGCCGGTGCGCAACCGCATCACCCAGGCCAATGGCGACTTTGTGGACCAGCAGCTCAAGTCAGTGGCCCGCCCCTGATGCCAGGCCCGTCAGCTTGTGGCAACGGATGGCTACGCAAACCACGCTACGCCTGAGGGCTGTTTTCTCCAGACTGCTGCATCAGCGCTGGCTGGTAACCCATCCGTTACCGCTGCCCTGCAACCATGTGAAAATAAGAAATTAAATAATATGGAGACTTCTCAAATGCCCCGTCGCGCTACAAAAATCGTTGCCACCCTCGGCCCTGCGTCGAGTGACCCTGCACTGCTGGAGAAATTGATTCGCGCGGGTGTGAACGTGGTTCGCCTGAACTTCAGCCATGGCCAGGCGCAGGACCACATCAACCTCGCCGCTGTGGTGCGCGAAGTGGCCCAGCGTGCCGGGCGTGAAGTCGCCATCATGGCGGACCTGCAGGGCCCGAAAATCCGGGTTGGCAAGTTTGCCGAGGGCAAGGTCATGCTAGTGCCGGGGGAAAAGTTCGTGCTCGATGCCTCGCGCACCGAGCCGGGTGACATCAAGGGCGTGGGGCTGGACTACAAGGAGCTGCCGCGTGACGTCAAAGCCGGTGATGTGCTGCTGCTCAATGACGGCCTGATTGTGCTGACGGTCATGAGCGTGCTGGGCGAGGAGGTCATCACCACCGTCAAGCTGGGCGGCGAGCTGTCCAACAACAAGGGCATCAACAAGCAGGGCGGCGGCTTGACGGCACCGGCCCTGACCGCCAAGGACATGGACGACATCAAGACGGCCATGAGCTTTCAGGCCGACTACGTGGCCGTGAGCTTTCCGAAAAACGCCACCGACATGGAAATGGCGCGCCAGCTCTGCAACGTGGCTGCCGCCCAGTACAAACACAAGCCCGGCCTGATTGCAAAAATCGAGCGCGCTGAGGCTATTCCCAATCTGGAAGAGATTTTGCGGGTCAGCGACGGCATCATGGTGGCACGCGGTGACCTGGCCGTCGAGGTTGGCAATGCGGCGGTGCCCGCCCTGCAAAAGCGCATGATCAAACTGGCCCGCGCCTATGACAAAGTGGTGATTACTGCCACGCAAATGATGGAAAGCATGATCTTGAACCCGGTACCCACCCGTGCTGAAGTCAGCGATGTGGCCAATGCCGTGCTGGATGGCACGGATGCAGTCATGCTCAGCGCTGAAACCGCTGCGGGCCGGTTTCCGCTGGAGACGGTCATCGAGATGGCCAACATCTGCCTGGAAGCTGAAAAAGCCGAATACAAGGAAATCGACGCTGACTTCAAAGGCAAGATGTTCTCCCGCATTGACCAGTCAATTGCCATGGGCGCACTGTTCACGGCCAGCCATCTGGGTGCCAAAGCCATTGTGGCGCTGACCGACAGCGGCTCGACAGCACTCTGGATGAGCCGCCATGACCTGCGCGTGCCGATCTACGCGCTCACGCCGCGCCTGGCCACGCAGCGCAAGATGGCCCTGTACCGCAACGTGCGCCCGCTGCTGATGGACACCAGCGTTGACCGCGACACCGCACTCAAAGAGGCCGAGGGCCACCTGCTGAGCCGCAACATCGTGCAAAGCGGTGATGTGTATGCGATCACCTGCGGCGAGCCGATGGGCGCGCCGGGGGGTACCAATATGCTGAAAATTTGCAGGGTGGTCTAGGTGTCCAGTTTCCTGTGCAGAACGGAGAGCCGGGGAGAACTGCACGGGGTAGTTATTGATCAAATAGGGCTGTAGCGCAGGTGATATTTGCGCGAGCAGCTATCAAAAAAAGAGCAACTAAGGCATAAATTATCTGGTTTCAAGTGGAGGTACCTACAGCAATGTTTGACAAATGCTCTATTGCAAGACCTGACCCCAAGTATCCAATACAATGGCAAAATCAATATTCACAGGGAATTTGCCATGCCTTCCACCTCACAGCTCCTAAATGGCAGAACAGTTATACCCGCTGTATTACGCCAGCAACTCGATCTGCATGATGGTGACCAGTTGATCTGGTCTGTACACGACGGCGCATTAATGGCTACGACGCGGCGTGCGCAGTTAGGCAAGGTGCAAGCTCTGTTCCAAAAGCTGCTACCACAGGGCACGGTGTCAATGGCAGATGAATTGATCGCTGAACGGCGCGCTGCGTCTGACAGTCAATGAGCCAGCTGACGGTGCTGGACGCATCAGCGGTATTGACCTTTCTGCAGATGGAGCCTGGGCATGACGCTGTACGCTTGTCCTTGCAAAACGAGCGCTGCGTCGTCACCGCTGCCAATCAGGCCGAGATCATTGCCAAAGCAATAGACAAAGGCGTTGATCCTGTCCAGTTTGGCGCGTTACTCAAAGACTTGCCTTACACCGTGATTGATGTGACCGCAGACGATGGCACCGCAGCGGGCTGGATGCGCAGCAACACCCGCAGCATAGGCTTGAGTTTGGGTGACCGTGTGTGCCTGGCCAGTGCCAAACGTCTGAATGCGAAAGTGTTGACGGCAGATCGAGTATGGCTGGACATAGCAACATCGCTGGATTTACAAGTTCAGTGCATTCGGCCTGAAGCGCATTGAAGTATCAATGCATTGACGCATTAATACAGCTTTGAAAGACTGGCTGCGTACTTGTCTGCACTTTAGTCACTGCGCAGGGTGGGCATGAGTTTAGGTTTGGTTTTCATAATGCTTGATTTCCTTGCTGTGCAAGTGACGGGCGCTAATCGGGCGCAACAATATATTGAAGCCATGCTTGCACAGTACGAAAACCAAAAACATACAATACCCAGCCGCAGTTTCTGGGGGTCATATTTTACTGTTTTGCAAGACCTGAACCAATACTGTTCACTTAAGCAGAAAACCGTTCGGGCTGAGCTTGTCGAAGCCTTACCGTGTATTGGCAGCCCTTCGACAAGCTCAGGGAGAACGGTCTTAAGTGAACAGTATTGAGACCTGAACCCAGTCAGTCGGAATGGAGAGCCGGGGAGAACTGTACGGGGTATTTATTGATCAAATAGGGCTGTAGCGCAGGTGAAAATTGCGCGAGCAGCTATCAAAAACAGAGCAATTAAGGCGTAAAGTATCTGGTTTCAAGTGGAGGTATCTACAGCAATGTTTGACAAATGCTCTATTGCAAGACCTGACCCCAACCATGGACCCCAACCATGAGAACACACAACACCCAGCCACACTCTCTGGGGATCATATTTTGCTATTTTGCAAGACCTGACCCCAGTCAGTCGGTAAGTCGTGGCAGGAGCCGGAATTTTGTCAAGTCTTGCTTTGCCAATGCGGGTCTTGCGTTAGCGAGATATTCACTTTAGTTTGCTATTTTGCAAGACCTGACCCCAAATTCCCGTTAGTTTACTATTTTGCAAGACCTGACCCCAAATTCCCACACCAACCACTCCAGGTATCCAAAAAATAACTCGACTATAGACAATTCCTCACAGGAAATAGGCCTGCTTTCTGATGACCTGTCCTGATCTCCGGTTTTTAATTGTTGAGCTGATCTTGATAATGCAGCGTCCTGTTGATGCAGCCGTTCCGCTGCTGCAACTTTGCTAAAAATTCATCGCAGTTAGGCTTTTCATGGAATTTATTAAATTTGACAGCACAAATCTTGCCGAATTTCTCTCCACCATACCGGATGGGTCCACGAGTGCATTGCCATTTGGGTTGATCAAGCTGGACTTGAAGGGAATCGTTCTCGAATACAACATGGCCGAAAGCGAAATGATGGGCATCGACCGGTCTTGGGCGATCGGTAAAAACTTTTTTGATGAGGTGGCAACCTGCACCAAACCCAAAGAGTTTTACGGCCGCTTTAAAGAAGGTGTCGAAAGCGGCTTCCTCAACACCGTGTTCGACTACACATTTAACCATCGCGGCGTTGCCACGATTGTCAAGGTCACCATGATCACCATGCCCGACCACCTCGGCAAAAAAAGTGTGATGGTCATGATCAAACGGGGTGAAAAACCACTTATTGAGGACGCGACCGCTCTGCCAGCGCAGAAATCTATGGCGAAGGTTGCAGCCGCAGTGCCCGACTCTGCATTAGCCTTTGCCGCTGGGGCAGGACACAAAATAGCTTGATTGAAAATATGCGAAGGTTTGGTGCATCTGCGGCCGACGCAACAGACGGCTTGACGCTACCGCCTGCAGACTGGTTTCGTATTTGCAGAGATCTTGCCTGGAGCGAGATTTCTGCCCTGCCCGGCAGCCGGGCTCGTCTTGGCCCCAGAATTGCTACCCTGGATTCAGGCGATCAAGCTGACCAGGCTGATGCTGCCAACGCGCTGAGCTGGGGCTCTGACAACTTGGCGCTTGACTCACTGGCACGCATGCAACTGGCAACAGCAGCAGCTACCTGGTGCAACGCCTACGACTCGGGCTTGGAGGATCTTTTTCTCGCTAAACGCAGCGTCATTGACTGGGCCACGGTAATGCAGCAGGCGCGCGCTGCTGGCTCGCGTCATTTCACGTTTTCCACTTCGGGCAGCACGGGCGTTCGCAAGCATGTTCGCCATAGGGAAGAAATTCTGGTGGACGAAGCACGCGTTTGGGCTGTGGTGCTAAGCGAACACAAGCCCAAGCGCGTCGCTTGGGGGGACGACGTGGCGGAACCTGGCGCTCCAGGCCGCGCCGCGCCAATACCCATCAAACGCGTGTTGTTGCTTTGCCCCACGCATCATATTTACGGCTTTATCTGGGGCGTGCTTTTGCCTCGGGCACTGGGTGTGCCCGTGATAGACGCCGATCTGGCTTGTTTACCGGCACTGACATCCGGGGACCTTATCGTGGCTGTTCCCGACCAGTGGGCCTGGCTGGCTGCTTCAACACGACCCTGGCCGGAGGGCGTGCAAGGAGTTTCTTCAACCGCCCCAATGCCGGATGCAGTACACCGGGCGCTCACGGTAGCACCGGCCAATACTGCCAGCGTTCAGTCCCCCACCAACTGGTCTGACCGGCCACTGGCACGGTTGTTTCAAATCTACGGTTCGACCGAAACTGCCGGGATGGCTTACAGGACGTCTCCCGATGCACCCTACAGCCTGGCACCCCAACGCAGCCGCAGCACTGCGGGCGGCATTGCACTGACGTTACCCGATGGCTCGATTGTCAGTCTTAACGTGCAGGACGAACTGCAATGGACCAGCGGTACAGACATCAACACCGATGCCAACTCGGAACCGGGCTTTCATATCTTGCGCCGCAGTGATTTCAGCGTCCAAGTGGGCGGCCACAATGTTTCACCGGCATGGATTGAAGACCAGCTGCGCCTCCACCCAGCCGTCAAGGATGCCAGTGTGCGCCTGAGCACACTGGCCAAAACGCCACGGCTCAAGGCGTTTGTGGTGCCGAATGCACCCGATAGCGTCGACCAGCGACAGGCGCTTGAGCAATGGGCTCTGGATACTTTGCCTTGGTACGCCAACTTCAGCTCCATTACCTATGGCAAGACAATTCCTGTCAACGTTATTGGCAAACCCAGCGATTGGCCGGAAAGCCATTAAAGCGCAGTCGCCATAAATTTGACACATAGACACCGGAGTCGGATGCCGGGGTCACAGCGGATGCCGAATACGTGCGCAAGCAACTACTTTTCAATAGCAAACCATTCACAGCCTGCGGACTGCGCACATACCCAAACCGAGCCTGCAGGTCTTTGGCCAGTACCACCTGCGGCACCCTCAGTCCCCGCGAACCAAAGTCCCCTGGCCCCTCACGGCATCTTCAAAAAGGCGTCTTCATTTAAGAAATGTGTTTTGTCTTTGCAGCACAGGTGACTTGATTGGAGTCCAACCCTAGCTCCCCCTATCGGTCCAAAGATTTTGTCGCGTGCGCAAAGTTTGAGATGGTTTATGCGTAAGTGGCTGCCGCCATGTTGGCATCCAGGCTGCTCAGTCCAACCAGAACAACACCTAAACCTGGACCTAAGCTGGTGCCATCTGCGTTCTGGGCCTGCATGGCAGCCGGTGCACCAATGACTTTTGCTCCTCCGCTGACTACACCAGTCACCGGTAGCGTGACACCCAGTGTGTTTTGCACAAAGCTGGCGTAGCTCACATCGACGTTGTCAATGCCTGCGCTGGTGTTGCCGCCGATATCGTAGGTAAACAAATCCGCGCCCAGCACGGTGACCTTGCCGCCGTTGCTCAACGTCAGCTGCAAGGCGTTACGGGTAGGTGGGGGTCAGGTCTTGCAATAGAGCACCCACTAAATATTGCTGCAGGCGTTTGAACCTGGAACCACATATTTTAAGCCTTGATCGCTCTGTTTTTGATAGCTGCCTGCGCAAGCATCACAAGCGCTAAAGCCTTATTTGATCGTAACTACTCAGCCTCCTGAGCAAACAAGCGACAATTGACAGCAATGCAAACGCCATCAAGCCTAAGCCAACTGAGTCATGCCGAGAAAGATGCACTGATTCTGATGATGCA
>JBBRMH010000163.1:0-8723 GCA_038230935.1 Burkholderiales bacterium
CGTGTCGATCACCGTCAAGCTGATCAACCCGATCGCCATGGAAGAAGGCCTGCGTTTCGCCATTCGCGAAGGTGGCAAGACGGTTGGTGCTGGCGTTGTTGCCAAAATTCTGGCTTGATGGTTGTTCGAGAGAAAAATTTTTTGAAATTTGACACAGGGGCATAGCTCAATTGGCAGAGCGTCGGTCTCCAAAACCGAAGGTTGTAGGTTCGATTCCTACTGCCCCTGCCATTCGTTACCGGGATGCGTTGTTTGCATTGCACTGATACGGGTGGTTTGAAAAGCAAAGCCCGCCGAGAGTCAGACTCTCGGCGGGCTTAGGTGTCTCAAGAGACGCACAAGATTAAACAGGATATCCGGCAACCATGGCCTCTTCTCAAATTGAAACCGTCAGTACCACTGCAGACAAAGCCAAACTGGGCTTGGCAGTTGTACTTTTGCTGGCATCGCTGGCAGGTTTCTACATGCTGGCTAAACAGGGGCAGGTGGCGCAGTGGGGTGCCCTGATCGCTGGCCTGGTAGCTGCTGTCGTTGTATTTTTCTCTTCCGAATCAGGCAAACAGCTTCTGGCTTTCGGGCGGGACTCAGTACGCGAAGTCAGAAAAGTTGTATGGCCTGCCCGCAAAGAGGCCATGCAAATGACAGCTTACGTGTTTGCCTTCGTTGTTGTGATGGCCTTGTTTTTGTGGTTAACAGACAAGACACTCGAATGGGTGTTTTATGACCTGCTACTGGGATGGAAACGATGATGAGTGATCTGAACGGAACAGTTGTCAGTGAAGTGGCGGCCGGAACATCTCTGGTGCCAACGCCCGGAATGCAGTGGTATGTGGTTCATGCCTATTCTGGTATGGAAAAAGCGGTTGAGCGCAATATTGTCGAGCGCATCAATCGTGCGGGTATGCAGACAAGGTTTGGCCGCTTCCTGGTGCCGACTGAAGAAGTCGTTGAGATCAAGAATGGCCAGAAAAAAACCACTGAGCGGCGCTTCTTTCCCGGTTACGTGCTGGTCGAGATGGTCATGGACGACGAAACCTGGCATCTGGTGAAGCACACCAACAAGGTGACCGGTTTTGTAGGTGGAGCCAAGAACCGTCCAGCTCCGATTTCTGAAGAAGATGTTCAGAAAATTGTCAACCAGATGCAGGTGGGCACTGAAAAGCCGCGTCACAAGGTTGAGTTTGAAATTGGCGAGTATGTCCGCGTCAAGGACGGCCCGTTCACCGACTTCAACGGCACGGTTGAAGAGGTCAACTATGACAAAAATAAAGTGCGGGTGTCTGTGACCATCTTCGGTCGCGCAACGCCGGTTGAACTCGAATTCAGCCAGATCGAAAAAACTTGAATTTTCTGGTCAGTTAAAAATTCTGCACTTTGCAACTCGGTGCAGCAGGCTCTATTGGGCTTTTTTGAGTTGTGTAACCCCCGGGAAGTGTGAGTCTGTTGGTTGACAGTGCTTACACGTTACTACCCGCAAGGAGAAAAGTATGGCGAAAAAAATCGTCGGCTTTGTCAAGCTGCAAGTGCCAGCTGGTAAAGCCAACCCGTCCCCCCCGATTGGCCCGGCTTTGGGTCAGCGCGGTTTGAACATCATGGAGTTCTGCAAGGCATTCAACGCGCAGACCCAGGGCATCGAGCCCGGTACACCGTTGCCCGTGGTCATCACAGCATTTGCGGATAAGAGTTTCACTTTCATCATCAAAACACCTCCTGCTGTGTCGATGATCAAGAAAGCCATCAAGCTTGATAAAGGTTCGGCCACGCCGCATACGGTCAAGGTTGGCAAGATTACCCGTGCCCAGCTTGAAGAAATTGCCAAGCACAAAATGAAAGACATGACTGCAGCTGACCTCGATGCCGCAGTTCGTACGATTGCGGGTTCTGCCCGCTCCATGGGCGTGACAGTGGAAGGTGTTGTATGACCAAGTTGACCAAACGCCAAAAAACTGCAGTGGGCAAAATTGACAGCAACAAGCTGTATGCCTTGCCTGATGCATTGGGTCTTGTAAAAGAGTTTGCCGTCGCCAAGTTCGATGAATCGATCGATGTGGCTGTCCAACTCGGAATTGATGCCAAAAAGTCTGACCAGGTCGTTCGCGGCGCTGTCGTGTTGCCAAACGGCACCGGTAAAACCAAACGTGTGGCAGTGTTTGCCCAAGGTGCCAAGGCAGAAGAAGCCAAAGCCGCTGGCGCTGACATTGTGGGTATGGATGACTTGGCTGCCGACATCAAAGCCGGCAAGATGGACTTCGATGTGGTGATCGCTTCGCCGGATGCCATGCGAATTGTGGGTACGCTGGGTCAGATCCTCGGCCCTCGTGGTCTGATGCCTAACCCCAAGGTTGGTACGGTGACACCTGATGTGGCTACTGCCGTCAAGAATGCCAAGGCTGGTCAGGTTCAATTCCGTGTGGACAAAGCCGGCATCGTGCATGGCACCATTGGCCGTCGCTCGTTCGACAGTGCCAAATTGCAGGGCAATCTGGCTGCATTGATTGAAGCATTGGTCAAAGCCAAGCCAGCAACCAGCAAAGGCGTGTATTTGCGTAAAGTTGCAGTTTCGTCAACGATGGGTGTGGGTGTTCGCGTTGACACACAAACCATCGCTGCTTAAGTTGTAGCGTTTGCTGAAGAGAATTTGAACGGCTCGCAAGAGCTGTTCAATGTGGTGGGCTGCTGGGGGTTTCTCCAGCAGGTCATCCAGGACCGTTGGTGCGATGGGTTTCAAGTCCACCGCTTAATTGACTTCCCTGAAGTCAGCCAACGCAGATGGCGGCCCCGCTGCAGACAAGATTTTGAAAAGAGTCTGAAACAGTTGGTCGCTGATACATGGGCGTGCTGGATGGCAACTGCAACAGCAGTTGCCAGAAAGTACATTTTAAGGAGTAGACCTTGAGTCTCAATCGCAGTGAGAAACAAGCCGTCATTGATGAAGTGACTGGCCTCGCAGCTAAAGCTCAAACGCTCGTGATGGCGGAATACCGCGGAATCACGGTCGCTGACATGACCAAACTGCGTAGCCAGGCGCGCGGCCTCGGTGTGACCTTGAGTGTTCTGAAAAACACTTTGGCTCGCCGTGCTGTAGCTGGCAGTGCATTTGAAGTTGTGTCCGACCAGATGACCGGACCGCTGATCTATGGCTTTTCTGTCGATGCAGTAGCCGCCGCGAAAGTGGTGGCAGACTTCGCAAAAACCAACGACAAGTTGGTCATTCGCGGTGGTGCATTTGCAGGCAAGACCCTGGACGTGAACGGCGTGAAGCAACTGGCAAGCATTCCTTCGAAAGAAGTGTTGCTGGCCCAGATCTGTGGCCTGTTGATGTCGCCAATTTCGCGTACAGCCGTTGTGCTGGGCGCACTGGCGGCGAAAAAGGGTGGCGGCGACGAAGCCCCTGCAGCCGAAGAAGCTGCACCAGATGCTGTAGCAGCGTAATTTAAACCAACTTATTTTTAGGAAAATTCAAAATGGCATTCGATAAAGACGCATTTTTGACCTCGCTGGACAGCATGACGGTCATGGAACTCAACGAACTGGTGAAAGCCATCGAAGAGAAGTTTGGCGTCAGCGCCGCAGCGATGGCTGCACCGGCTGCTGGCGGTGGCGGTGCTGCTGCAGTTGCTGAAGAGAAGACCGAATTCAACGTCGTTCTGCTCGAAGCTGGTGCCCAGAAGGTGCAAGTTATCAAGGCAGTGCGCGAACTGACCGGTCTGGGCCTGAAAGAAGCCAAGGATCTGGTTGACGGCGCTCCAAAGAACGTCAAGGAAGCGATTCCAAAGGCCGACGCTGAAGCCGCCAAGAAAAAGCTCGAAGACGCTGGCGCGAAAGTCGAACTCAAGTAATTCTTGCTGTTTGCAAAGGCTGGAAGTCTCTGAAAGGGCTTCCAGCCTTTGGCGCTTATTCATGACTCGAAAGAGCACACTGAAAAGCAGATTTAAGTCATCTGTTTTCCAGTGTTTTCTGATCTTCGACTACAGAAAATGCCTTGGTCCGGGCAGCGTGCAACGCGCTGCCGTCCGCCATGGTTGGTAGCGGCCAACCACCAAGTCCGCCTGAATACGCTTGCGTATTCGGGCATAGAGTCACCAGAGCAGTTACCTGAGCCTATAAACGCGGAGAACTCATGGCCCCAAATTCAACTTACAGCTACACCGAACGCAAACGCATCCGCAAAAGCTTCGGCAACCGCGAAAGCGTGTTGGCTGTTCCTTACTTGCTTCAAATGCAGAAGGACGCGTACACCGCGTTTCTGCAAGCGGATCGTGCTCCTCAAAAGCGCACTGTAGAAGGTCTGCAGGCAGCATTTGAAAATGCTTTCCCCATCGTCTCGCACAACGGCTTTGTGGAGATGAAGTTCCTTGAGTACAACCTGGCCAAACCCGCATTTGATGTGCGTGAATGCCAGACCCGTGGCTTGACATTTGCATCGGCTGTGCGTGCCAAGGTCCAACTGATTATTTATGACCGCGAGTCATCGACATCGCAGTCCAAGGTCGTCAAGGAAGTCAAAGAGCAGGAAGTCTATATGGGCGAAGTGCCGCTCATGACCGACAAGGGCTCGTTTGTCATCAATGGCACCGAGCGTGTGATTGTCTCCCAGCTGCACCGCTCACCCGGCGTGTTCTTTGAGCATGACAAAGGCAAGACCCACAGCTCGGGCAAACTGCTGTTCTCGGCGCGCATCATCCCTTACCGCGGTTCGTGGCTCGACTTTGAGTTTGACCCGAAAGACATCTTGTACTTCCGGGTTGACCGCCGCCGCAAAATGCCGGTGACGATTTTGCTCAAGGCCATCGGCCTGAACCAGGAATCCATCCTCGCGAATTTCTTTGTATTCGACAACTTCCGTCTGATGGACAGTGGTGCCCAGATGGAATTCGTAGCCGAGCGCATGCGCGGTGAAGTGGCCCGTTTTGATATCACTGACAAGGCTGGCAAGGTCGTCGTCGCCAAGGACAAGCGCATCACCGTGCGCCATACCCGCGACCTGGAAACCAGCGGCACGACCAGCATCAGCGTGCCGGAAGATTTTCTGGTGGGACGCGTGGTTGCCAAAAATATCGTTGACGCAGACACTGGCGAAATTATCGCCAAGGCCAACGATGAGTTGAGTGAACTGCTGCTTAAAAAGCTGCGTGTGGCCGGCGTAAAAGACCTACAGGTGCTCTACACCAACGAGCTGGATCAAGGCTCCTACATTTCGCAAACCCTCCGGTCTGATGAAACGGCTGACGAGTTCGCTGCCCGTGTGGCCATCTACCGCATGATGCGCCCTGGCGAGCCGCCGACTGAAGATGCGGTTCAAGCGTTGTTCCAGCGCCTGTTCTACAACCCGGACACCTATGACCTGTCACGTGTTGGTCGTATGAAGTTCAACGCCCGCGTGGGCCGTGATTCTTCAACCGGTCCGATGGTCATGACCAACGAGGACATCCTCGCCGTGGTCAAAATTCTGGTGGACCTGCGCAATGGCAATGGCGAAGTCGATGACATTGACCACCTTGGCAACCGCCGCGTACGCTGTGTTGGTGAACTCGCTGAAAACCAGTACCGCACCGGTCTGGCACGGATTGAAAAAGCCGTGAAAGAGCGTTTGGGTCAGGCTGAGCAAGAGCCGCTGATGCCGCACGATCTGATCAATAGCAAGCCCATTTCCGCTGCGCTCAAGGAGTTCTTCGGTGCGTCGCAGTTGTCACAGTTCATGGACCAGACCAACCCGCTGGCCGAGATCACCCACAAGCGCCGTGTTTCGGCCCTTGGCCCCGGTGGCTTGACCCGCGAACGTGCCGGCTTTGAAGTGCGTGACGTGCACGTGACCCATTACGGTCGCGTCTGCCCGATTGAAACGCCAGAAGGTCCGAACATTGGCCTGATCAACTCTCTGGCGCTGTACGCGCGCTTGAACGAGTACGGTTTCATTGAGACGCCTTACCGCCGTGTGGTGGACAGCAAGATCACCACGCAGATCGACTATCTGTCGGCTATCGAAGAGGGCAAGTACGTGATTGCGCAGGCCAACGCCTTGCTCGATGACGCAGGCACGCTGACGGGTGACCTGGTTTCTGCCCGTGAAAACGGCGAGTCCGTACTGGTCGGCGCAGAGCGAGTTCAGTACATGGACGTGTCGCCAGCGCAGATCGTGTCTGTTGCTGCGTCGCTGGTGCCTTTCCTTGAGCACGATGATGCCAACCGCGCGCTGATGGGTGCCAACATGTCGCGTCAGGCTGTGCCTGTGCTGCGTCCTGAAAAGCCATTGGTCGGTACCGGTATCGAGCGCGTCGCTGAAGTCGACTCCGGCACGGTGGTCACGGCCAATCGCGGCGGTATTGTTGATTACGTCGATGCCACCCGCATTGTGGTGCGTGTCAATGATGCAGAAGCACTGGCTGGTGAAGTCGGCGTGGACATCTACAACCTGATCAAGTACCAGCGTTCCAACCAGAACACCAATATTCACCAGCGCCCCATCGTCAAAATCGGTGACAAGCTGGCCAAAGGTGACGTGATTGCCGACGGCGCATCGACTGACCTGGGCGAAATCGCCATTGGCCAGAATATGCTGATCGGCTTCATGCCATGGAACGGCTATAACTTCGAGGATTCGATCCTGATTTCAGAGCGTGTGGTCGCTGAAGACCGTTACACCTCGATTCACATCGAAGAACTTGTTGTGATGGCGCGTGATACCAAGCTCGGTTGCGAAGAAATCACCCGCGACATCCCCAACCTGTCCGAACACCAGCTCAATCGTCTTGACGAGTCCGGAATTATCTATGTCGGCGCGGAAGTCCAGCCGGGCGACACGCTGGTCGGCAAGGTCACGCCAAAAGGCGAGACCACGCTGACACCGGAAGAAAAACTGCTGCGCGCCATCTTCGGCGAAAAAGCCAGCGATGTGAAAGACACCTCGTTGCGCGTGAGCCAGGGATCGCAAGGCACTGTGATTGACGTGCAGGTCTTCACCCGTGAAGGCATTGTGCGCGACAAGCGTGCCCAGCAGATCATTGACGACGAGCTCAAGCGCTACCGCCTGGATCTGAACGACCAGCTGCGTATTGTGGAAGCCGATGCGTTTGACCGGATCGAAAAACTCCTCAATGGCAAGGTCGCCAATGGTGGTCCCAAGAAGCTGGCCAAAGGCACCAAAATCGACAAGGCTTATCTGGCTGATGTCGAAAAGTACCATTGGTTTGATATTCGTCCGGCAGACGATGACGTTGCAGCTCAACTGGAGAGTATCAAAAACTCGATGGAGCAGACGCGCCACAGTTTTGACTTGTCTTTTGAAGAAAAGCGTAAAAAGCTCACGCAGGGTGACGAGTTGCCAGCGGGCGTGCTGAAGATGGTCAAGGTTTACCTGGCCGTCAAGCGCCGCCTGCAGCCTGGCGACAAGATGGCTGGCCGTCACGGCAACAAAGGTGTGGTGTCCAAGATCGTCCCGGTCGAAGACATGCCCCACATGGCTGACGGAACACCTTGCGACATCGTGCTGAACCCGCTGGGCGTGCCGTCACGCATGAACGTCGGTCAGGTGCTTGAAGTGCATCTGGGCTGGGCTGCCAAAGGCCTGGGCCAGCGCATCGGCGACATGTTGCAAGCTGAAGCCAAGGTTGCAGAAATTCGCTCCTTGCTCGATACGGTCTATAACAAAGCGGGCCGTTCGGAAGACCTGTCCAAACTGTCCGATACCGACGTGATTGAAATGGCTGGCAATTTGTCTGCCGGTGTCCCGTTTGCAACGCCGGTGTTCGACGGTGCATCGGAAGCCGAGATCATGCAGATGTTGCAGCTGGCTTATCCGGACGATATTGCAAAGACCAAGGGCCTGACAGCAACGCGTACTCAGGCGCAGTTGTATGACGGCCGGACTGGCGATGCGTTTGAGCGCACGACCACTGTGGGCTACATGCACTTCCTGAAACTTCACCACTTGGTGGACGACAAGATGCACGCACGCTCAACCGGCCCGTACTCGCTGGTCACGCAGCAACCGTTGGGTGGCAAGGCCCAGTTCGGTGGTCAGCGTTTCGGCGAGATGGAGGTGTGGGCACTCGAAGCTTACGGTGCGGCCTACACGCTGCAGGAAATGCTGACCGTCAAGTCCGACGACGTGGTGGGCCGTACCAAGGTGTACGAGAGCATTGTCAAGGGCGAGCACGCGATCACGGCAGGTATGCCCGAGTCGTTCAACGTGCTGGTCAAAGAGATCCGTTCGCTCGGTATTGATATCGAACTCGAACGCAGCTAATCAGGAAAGAAAAGGATTTAACACATGAAATCATTACTCGACCTGTTCAAGCAATTCGCGCCGGATGAGCATTTTGATGCCATCAAAATCGGCATGGCTTCGCCAGAGAAGATCCGTTCGTGGTCTTTCGGTGAAGTCAAGAAGCCTGAAACCATCAACTACCGTACCTTCAAGCCAGAGCGTGATGGTCTTTTTTGTGCCAAGATTTTTGGCCCCATCAAGGACTACGAATGCCTGTGCGGCAAATACAAGCGCCTCAAGCACCGCGGTGTCATCTGCGAGAAGTGCGGCGTTGAAGTGACGCAGACCAAGGTTCGCCGCGAGCGCATGGGTCACATCGACCTGGCCGCACCGTGCGCGCACATCTGGTTTCTGAAGTCGCTGCCATCACGTCTGGGCCTGGTGCTCGACATGACCCTGCGCGACATCGAACGCGTGCTGTACTTTGAAGCTTATGTCGTGACGGACCCTGGCATGA
>JBBRMH010000164.1:0-8639 GCA_038230935.1 Burkholderiales bacterium
GGGCTTGAAACGATGGTGAATCGCTCAACCGGGTCGATTTTAAGTGTTCACCAGCCGGTAACCCACCGCGGTCTCTGTGAGCAAATGCACGGGCTGGGTCGGGTCTGTCTCCAGCTTTTGCCGCAAATGGCCCATGTAAATACGCAAATAATGGCTTTGCGCTGCATGTGACGGCCCCCACACCTCTTTTAACAGCTGGCGGTGGGTCAGCACGCGGCCTGCGTTGGCCATCAGCACGCTGAGCAGCCGGTATTCAATCGGCGTCAGATGCACCTCAGCCCCGCCGCGCCGCACGATGCGTGCAACGCGGTCCACGGCCACGTCGCCAAAGCGGAAAACCGGGTCAGCATCGTCTTTCCCCCCACCCTCGCCCGTGGCAGCGCGCGGGCGGCGCAGGTTGGCGCGTACCCGTGCCAGCAACTCGCCCACGCCAAAAGGTTTGGTCAGGTAATCGTCAGCGCCTGCATCAAGTGCGGCAATCTTGTCGGCCTCGTCAGACCGGGCCGACAGCACGATGATGGGCACGCCAGACCAGCCGCGCACGTCCCGGATCACCTCCAGCCCGTCACCATCGGGCAGCCCCAGATCCAGCACCAGCAAATCGGGCTTGCGGGTGCCCGCCTCTGTGAGGCCTTTTTTGGCGGTGTCTGCTTCATGGACCTGCCAGCCCTCGGCTTCAAGCGCGCTGCGTACAAAGCGGCGGATGTGGGGCTCGTCTTCAATGACGACTACGACAGGGTGGGGCATGGTGGAGTTTAGCGATGACCTGGAAAAGCGGGGGCATTCACCGTTGAATGAATTTCCGGCAGCTACTCACTCCATCACCTCAACAGGTGGCACGCGGCGCGGCAGCACCACCCGAAACTCCGCCCCGCCACCGACTGCATTGGCCGCGCTGATCTGCCCGCCATGCGCATCTGCCACCGCCTTGCAAATCGCCAGCCCCAGGCCCACACCCGGCGTGGCGGACTCGGTTGCACCACGGGTGAACTTGTCAAACAACAGCGCTTCCTGCCCCTTGAGCGCGGCAGGCAGGCCCAGCCCGTGGTCTCGTACCGACAGCGCCAAGGCGTCCGGCGTGGCCTGCGCGCTGACCACAATGGGTGGCGCGCCATATTTGGCCGCGTTTTCCAGCAGATTGACCAGCACGCGCTCCATCAGCACCGCGTCAAACTCTACCAGCGGCAGATCAGCAGGTACGTCTGTGGTGACCCGCAAATCCCCCAGCGCATGCTGCGCCGCCCGGATGGCCGAGCCCACCACTTCCTGCACCGACTGCCATTCACGGCGCAACTTGACCCCGCCGTTTTGCAGACGCGCCATGTCGAGCAGGTTGGTCACCAGCGCGCTGAGCTGGCGTGCCTGCTGGGTGATGGCGGCTGCAGTGTCAGCTGGCGTTGGCATCTGTGAGTCAGACGACTCCAGCGCAGGCGGCTTATGCGGGTCAGGCGGTTTTAGCAAGGAAAGCTGCAGCGACTCAGCCAGGCCAATCAGCGCGGTCAGCGGGGTGCGGACATCGTGCGAAATCGCTGCCAGCAGCGTGTTGCGCAGGCGCTCTGAGGCCATTTCAACGACGGCCTGCTGCGCAATTTCAACGTAATGCACGCGCTCCAGCGCAATGGCGATCTGGCGTGCCAGCGTATCGAGTTGCTGTTGCTGCTCGGGAATGAGCAGCCAGCGCGGCTGGGCAGGCAACAGGGCCAGCACACCGCGTACGCGCATGGGGGCTTTCAGGGGCACGTAATGCCAGGCCTGCGCCGACAGTGTGGTGGTGGCCAGCCCGGCGGCCTGCTCGTTGCGAAAAGCCCAGTCGGCCACGCTGGCATCAAACCCGGCGGGCGGATTGGCCACCAGCTCGGGCGAAAGCGCAATCTGGTCATTCGCCCCCGTGACCAGCACCACGGCCTGCCCGCCAAAGTTGCGCTTGACCGCAGCTTCACCGAGCTCGGCCACCTGCGTGCTCAACAGCGCTGCCGACAAGTCACGCGTCAGCTCAAACAGCGACTGTGCGCGGCGCTCCCGGCTGCTCGATATGCGCGCCTCAAAGCGCAGCCCCGCCGTGAGTTGCCCGGTCAGCAAACCCACCACCAGCATGACGGCAAAGGTCAACAGGTACTGAACGTCACTGACTGCAAAAGAATAGCGCGGTGTGACAAAAAAGTAGTCAAACGCGGCCACGTTCAAAACAGCGGCCAGTGCGGAAGGCCCCCGCCCAAACTTCAAAGCCACCAGAACAGTGCCCAGCAAAAACAGCATGACGATATTGGCGAGGTCAAACACACGGATCAGCGGCAGCGCTATCAAGGTCACTGCCACACTGCAGCCCAGAGACCAGGCGTAACGGGACCAGCCGCCCAGCCAGTCCGGCGTGCTTTCATCACTGGGCGCGCGGGGCATGGCGCGGCTCAAGCGGCGGGCGCTGTCGGCCTGTCCGACCTCAACAATGTCCAGCGTCGGCGCCAGCAATGCCAGGCGGCGCGTCATGGTGCGGCCGCCCCACAAAGCTGTGCTGCCCAGCCAAGATGCAATTTGCGGTCTGCCCACCACCAGCGTGGCGCAGTTCAGCAGCTGGGCCTGGTCAACCAGCGCTGTGGCCGTATCACTGGCGGTCAGTATGGCGGTCTGGGCGCCCAGCTCTTCTGCGAGTTTGACCACTGCCAGAATGCGGTCCCGCTCGGCAGCCGCCAGCCGCTGCAGGCGCGGCGTTTCTACATAGGCGGCGTGCCAGCGAACATTGAGCTGCCCGGCCAGGCGAGCCGCCGTGCGCACCGTTTGTTCGGCCCCTTCATGCGGGCCAATGCAGACCAGAATCGCGCCATCGGTGTTCCACACCGGCGCGATGGATTGTTCAATCCGGTAGCTGCGTACATCGCCCTCTACGTGCTCTGCCGTGCGGCGCAGTGCAATTTCTCGCAGGGCAATCAGGTTGCCTTTTCTGAAAAAGTTTTGCGCGGCGCGCTCGGCCTGCTGCGGCAAATACACCTTGCCGGCTTTGAGGCGACCCAGCAGCTCATCGGGGGTGACATCGACCAGAATGATTTCGTCTGCGGCCTCAAACAGCGTGTCGGGCACGGTCTCATGCACCCGCACCCCCGTGATCGCTCCGACCGTGCCGTTCAGGCTTTCCAGGTGCTGCACATTGAGCGCCGACCAGACGTCAATGCCCGCCTCCAGCAGTTCCTGCACATCCTGCCAGCGTTTGGGGTGGCGTGAACCCTCTACATTGCTGTGCGCCAGCTCATCGACCAGCAGCACGGCAGGCTTGCGCGCCAGCGCTGCATCCAGATCGAACTCTTTGAGGGTACGGTCCCGATACGGCACGTCTTTGAGTGGCAACAGCGCCAGCCCGGTCAGCAGCTCTGCGGTGTCACTGCGTCCGTGGGTTTCAACCACGCCCACCAGCACGTCGGCACCCGCTTTAACCGCACGCTGCGCGGCACTGAGCATAGCGTAGGTTTTACCAACCCCGGCGTTGGCACCAAAGTAAATGCGCAGCTTGCCCCGACGTGCGTTTTCTTCGTGACCACGCAGTTGCGCCAGCAACTGGTCGGGGTCGGGGCGGGTATCTGGGGCGCTGGCCATTTAACGCAGATTATCCAGCGCCATATTGAGTTTGAGCACATTGACCTGTGCCTCACCTACCAGGCCCAGCCAGGGTTGCTCAGTCTGTGCATCGACCAGACCGAGCACTTTTTCTGACGCCAGGCCGCGCGCCTTGGCAACGCGGGCCACCTGATAGCGCGCAGCAGCCGGGCTGATGTGCGGGTCAAGCCCGCTGGCTGAAGCGGTGACCAGATCAACCGGCACGGCAGCGGTGTTGCCAGGGTCGACGGCACGCAACGCCTCTACGCGGCCTTTCACGGCATCGGTCAACGCAGGGTTGAGTGGCCCCTGGTTGGAGCCGCTGGACGATGACCCGTTGTAGGGCATGGGGCCAGTGGCCGAAGGGCGACCCCAGAAGTTTTTAGGCTCGCTGAAGTTCTGCCCGATCAGCGCCGAGCCCACGGGCTTGCCGTCACGCAGAATCAGGCTGCCGCCCGCCTGTGCCGGGAACAGGCTTTGCGCCGCACCGGTTACCACCAGCGGGTAAACCACGCCGGTGATCAGGCTGAGTACAAAGAACAGGACCAGTGCAGGACGAAGAATGCTTTTCATGATGTTGATTCCATTGAGATGTCAAAATTTCAGGCCAGGTTCAGCGCGACAAGCAGCATGTCAATCGCCTTGATGCCAATAAACGGCACGACCAGGCCGCCCAGGCCATAAATCAGCAGGTTTCGGCGCAGCAGGGCAGCTGCACCCACAGCCCGGTACTTGACACCCTTGAGCGCCAGCGGGATCAAAAACATGATGATCAGCGCGTTAAAAATCACCGCTGACAAAATGGCCGAGTTCGGGCTGCCCAGCTGCATCACATTCAAAGCCCCGAGTTGCGGGTAAGTCGTCACAAAAATCGCCGGAATAATCGCAAAGTACTTGGCCACGTCGTTCGCAATTGAAAACGTCGTCAGTGAGCCACGCGTCATCAGCAGCGCCTTGCCGGTCTCGACAATCTCCAGCAGCTTGGTCGGGTTGGAGTCCAGATCGACCATGTTGCCAGCCTCTTTGGCAGCCTGTGTGCCGCTGTTCATGGCCACCGCGACATCGGCCTGGGCCAGTGCGGGGGCATCGTTGGTGCCGTCGCCCGTCATCGCCACCAGCCGGCCTTCGGCCTGGTACTGGCGAATCAGCTTGAGCTTGTCTTCAGGGGTGGCTTCGGCCAGAAAATCATCCACACCGGCTTCGGCGGCAATCGCGGCGGCGGTCAGTTTGTTGTCGCCTGTGATCATCACGGTTTTGATGCCCATGCGGCGCAGCTCGCCAAAACGCTCCTTGATACCAGTCTTGACAATGTCCTTGAGCTCGACCACACCCAGCACATTTTTACCGTCACTGACAGCTAACGGCGTGCTGCCACGGCGTGAGACCTCGTCAGACGTACGGACCACCTCGGCAGGCACGCTGCCGCCCATGGCCTCAACGTGCCTGCGAATCGCATCGACGGCGCCCTTGCGTAACTGGCGCGTGCTGCCGTCGGCCTGCTGCACGTCCATGCCGCTCATGCGCGTTTGTGCGGTGAAGGGCACGTCGGTGGTGGCACCGACCAGAGGCGTAGCAGCATTGAGCTTTTGCGCCAGCGTCACGATGCTGCGACCCTCGGGCGTTTCATCGGCCATCGACGCCTGCATGGCGTGCATGGCCAGCATGACTTCCGTCACACCCGGCGCGGGCAGAAAGCTTGACGCCTGGCGGTTGCCGTACGTGATGATGCCGGTTTTGTCCAGCATCAGCACATCCACGTCGCCTGCAGCTTCCACGGCACGGCCCGATGTGGCAATCACATTGGCCTGCATCATGCGGCTCATGCCCGCCACACCGACGGCAGACAGCAGGCCGCCGATGGTGGTGGGAATCAAGCAGACCAGCAGCGCAATCAGTGCCGTGATACTCACCACCTTGCCTGCGCCGGCAACCTCCACACTGAAGATTGAAAATGGCAGTAAGGTCACTGTGACGACCAGAAACACAATGGTCAGCGCCACCAGCAAAATCGTCAGGGCGATTTCATTCGGCGTCTTGGCGCGCTTGGCACCCTCAACCATGCTGATCATGCGGTCCAGAAACGACTCGCCGGGGTTGACTGAAATACGCACCACCAGCCAGTCCGACAGCACTCGGGTACCCCCGGTGACTGATGAAAAGTCACCGCCAGACTCGCGCACCACGGGTGCTGATTCACCTGTGATCGCGCTTTCATCGACTGTAGCCACGCCTTCAATGACCTCGCCGTCCAGCGGCACCATGTCACCGGTTTCGATGAACACCACATCGCCCTTGCGCAAGTTCTCGGCTTGGTCAGGCAGCCATGCCTGGCCATAAAAGACTTTGGCTGAGGCATCGGTGTATTTCTTGGCCCAGGTGCTCTTTTTAAGGCCCCGCAGTGACGCGGCCTGCGCCTTGCTGCGGCCCTCGGCCACTGCCTCGGCAAAGTTGGCAAACAACACCGTAAACCACAGCCACAGGGCAATCGCAAAGATAAAGCCGGGTTTGGCTTCACCGGCACCTTGTAGCGCCTGCAGCCCCAGCAGCGTTGTCAGAATGCTGCCGATATAGACAACAAACATCACCGGGTTACGCCACTGCACGCGCGGGCTGAGCTTTTTGAATGCGGACGCGATGGCGGGTTTCAGCAGCGCCGCATCGAGCAGGATAAACGGTTTTTTGACAGTTGTATTCATGATGGTTGTTCCTTACTTGGTGGCCCAGAGCATCAAATGCTCAACGACCGGACCCAGCGCCAGAGAAGGCACATAGTTCAGCAGGCCCACCATCAGCACGGTGCCTACCAGCAGCATCACAAACAGCGGGCCATGGGTCGGCATGGTGCCGGCTGTGACAGGCAAACGCTTTTTGCGCGCCAGGCTGCCAGCAATGGCCAGCACGGAAACAATCACGCCAAACCGGCCCAGCCACATCGCGATGCCCAGCACCGTGTTGTAAAACGGTGTGTTGGCCGACAAGCCTGCAAACGCACTGCCGTTGTTGTTGGCTGCAGAGGTAAAGGCGTAGAGAATTTCTGAAAACCCGTGCGCGCCCGGATTGGCTACACCGATCTTTCCGGCACCTGTCATCACCGCAATCGCCGTGCCTGCCAGCACCACAATCGGCGTGACCAGAATCGCGACTGACGTGAGCTTCATCTCATGCGACTCGATTTTTTTACCCAGGTATTCAGGCGTGCGGCCAATCATCAGACCCGCAATGAACACCGCCAGAATCGCAAAAATCAGCATGCCGTACAGGCCGGTACCGACACCGCCAAACACCACCTCACCGAGTTGCATCATGACCAGCGGCACCATGCCACCCAGCGGGGTGTAAGAGTCGTGCATGGAGTTCACCGCGCCGCATGAAGCGCCAGTGGTGACCACCGCAAACAGGCTGGAGGCATTGATGCCAAAGCGCGTCTCCTTGCCCTCCATGTTGCCGCCGGATTGCAGCGGGCTGGCGATCTGGTCAACGCCCAGCGCGGCGACCAGCGGATTGCCCGCCTGCTCAGCCGGTGTAATGGCGATTACTGCCACCACAAACATCACGGTCATCGCCGCAATCACAGCCCAGCCCTGGCGCTGGTCCCCCACAACACGGCCAAAGGCAAAACACAGCGCAGCAGGTATCAGAAAAATAGACAGCATCTGCAGCAGGTTGCTAAGCGCTGTCGGGTTTTCATACGGGTGTGCGGAGTTGGCATTGAAGAAACCACCGCCATTGGTGCCCAGCAGCTTGATGGCTTCCTGCGACGCCACCGGGCCCATGGCCAGGGTCTGCGTGCTGGTTTTGGCACCTTCCATGATGGCTTCGCCTTTGGCGTCTTTCAGCGGCTGGCCGTCAGGGCCGTTTTTGGCGATCTGGTAGCTGGTGGTTTCCAGCGTGTTGACGTCTTTGTAAGCGTCAAAATTCTGGATCACGCCCTGACTCACAAACAGCAAGGCCACCACCAGCGACAGCGGCACCAGCAGCCAGGCTGTGATGCGCGTCACATCGACCCAGAAGTTGCCAATCACGCTGGTCGAGCGTGCAACAAACCCGCGAAACAGTGCAAACACCACCGCAATGCCGGTAGCGGCAGACAAAAAGTTCTGCACCGCCAGGCCCAGCATCTGCGAGAGGTAGCTCATGGTGGACTCACCACCGTAGCCCTGCCAGTTGGTGTTGGTGACAAAACTGATGGCCGTGTTGAACGACGAATCAGGCGTGATGTTCGCCATCGCAGCAGGGTTGAGCGGCAGCCAGAACTGCAAACGCTGCAAGGCGTACACCGCCGCCACGCCGATGACGTTGAAAGCCAGCACGGCCAGCGCGTACTGCGTCCACGGCATGGATTTGTCAGCGCTGGTACCCGCAAGACGATACAGCGGTGCTTCTACGGTGTGCATCCAGGTAGGCAGCTGGCCCGAGGCCAGACGTGACACCCAGATGCCCAGCGGCCATGAAAGCACCAGCAGCAAACCCAGAAAAAGAGCCAGCAGGCCCCAGCTTGAGGAGTTCATCAAAACTCCTCAGCGCAAACCAGCGCATAAACCAGATACGCCAGCAACAGCACAGCACACAGGTCGCCAAAACCATAAAGCACAGCGAGACTGATCATGACCGGCCTCCTTCAGGTTTTTCAAGCTTTTCAAAGCCCAGAACCAGCAAAGCCATCACGCCCCAGAGCAGGGCAGCCCCCCCTAAAAATACGATATCCATCATCTTCTCCAATCAACAAGCAATGGCGCAAGATTAGGTTTTGGAGCGTAAAAACGGGGATGAAAGACGCATCTACCGTATAAAGAAAGCGTAAAGAAACCTGGTTTGGCTGTTGTTCGGTGACTGCATGATGGCCCTGGCTGAGGGGCATGATTGCGAGATGCGGTGTTGTCCTACGGCCCGTAAAGCGGGGCGCATAGCGCCAGTTTGTCAAGGTGCGCGTTCAGGTGGATGGGCCAGCGATGCGCCATGAGGCCATGGTTATGCCAGTTGGCTTAGCGCGTACTTAAGCCATGCATGACCTTCCCGTCAGAGAAAAATCGATTTTGGCTGGTTTGTACTTCTCCAAA
>JBBRMH010000165.1:0-8580 GCA_038230935.1 Burkholderiales bacterium
CTGCGATACTTTTGCCAATGCTTACCAGTGGAAGCGGGAACTGTTCTGTGAAGTCGTTGCAAGCTTTATCAAGAGCTTTGTTCCTGGCAAGGACAGCCTACGGCCACAGTTCCGCTCGGTTGTCAATGCGTAAGTCCTGGCTATTTATTTAATGGCTGCCGGTGCAGGATAAACAAGGGGTGCAGCCCATTTACATCACATAAGCTTGGCGCTGGACAAATCTCGCTCCACAAACTGATACCAACCCCGCCTGTCCATCGCATCAAAACCGCACTTGCGGGACACGCAACCCTGTATAAACCAGTGCATGACCACCCACCAAACAATCACTCATCCCACCCACCTTCGCACCCACACTTTCTATGGCCTGGCCTTCGGCCCGCGCTTGCTGGTAACGGGCGCGGTGCACGGCAATGAGGTGTGCGGCACCCGCGCCATCACCCAGTTGCTTCAAGAGCTTGACACCGGCTCGCTAAAGCTTGAACGCGGCACGGTCACGTTTGTGCCCATCACCAACCCGCTGGCCTACCAGCTCAAGCAGCGGGTGGGAGACCGCAACCTCAACCGCAACATGGCCCCCAGCGCGATTCCGCAGGACTTTGAGGACCGGATTGCCAACGTGCTGTGCCCCCTGCTTGACGCGCACGACGTGCTGCTGGACCTGCATTCTTTTCACACTGGCGGCGCGCCGTTTGTCATGATCGGGCCACAAAACAATACCGGCGCACTGGAGCCTTTCAGCCATACCGCTGAAGAACTGCAGCTGGCCCTGCATACCGGGCCACACCGGATTGTCGAAGGCTGGCTGGACACCTATGCACGCGGCGTCACGCGCAGGGCAGCAGCCCAGGGTGCGCCCGGTGACCGCACACAAGCATTGGTCACCAATCCCAATTACGGCGTAGGCACGACAGAGTACATGCGCTCACGCGGCGGCTACGGTGTCACGCTTGAATGCGGCCAGCATGACGATCCGGCAGCCGTCGGCGTAGCGCGCCATGCCATCTTGCAGACGCTTGGGCTGTTGGGAATGACTTGTTTTGAACCTGAACACCCCGTGGCAGAACGCGAAATTTTGCGGCTGAAAGATGTGACAGACCGGGAGCATGCGGGCGACCATTTCAGCCGTGAATGGCGCAGTTTTGATGTTGTCAAAAGCGGTGACCTGATTGGTGTCCGGCAAGGCGGCGCAGAGGTCACAGCGCCTGCAGATGGCTTTGTGGTCTTTCCCAACCCGCGCGCCGAACCCGGTCAGGAATGGTTTTATTTTGCGCAGCGACGTGAATGAGCCATCGACTGCAAAATACAATTCCAGGGGTAAAAACTGACCAGGTAAACCCGCATCCTGAGCCCAAAGCCTGTTGGCGAAACAGGCTTTGTAGCGCGATGATAAAATTTCACATGTCAAGAAATAGCTTGCCAAAGTAGAACGAGACTGCCTTATGCGACACCCCCACAACGGTCGTCCCGGGGACTGCTCCTTTAACAGTACGTACACGACTGAGGATGCAAACAATGCCAATGGCTGGATTTGATGTGGCTCAACCATCAAGAACCACAATTGCAGCGAGTCAGCTGCACTCCCCAAAACTCGCCACCATTGCTTACCGCAGCAAGGCGATAGCCCCCCTTTCAGAGGTGCAATTGCATGATTTGCTGGTGACTTCCCAGGTCAACAACCGCAAATCGGGTTTGACAGGTTTGCTGATTTATGACGAAGGCCAGTTTTTTCAGTGGATCGAGGGCGAGCCTGATCGGCTGGCCACGATGTGGGACGCGATCCAGCGCGACCAGCGCCACACCAACATAGAACTGATCGGTCGGCAAGCCGTACCGCTCAGGTTTTTTGGTGACTGGGACATGCGGTTGTCTGTGCGCGGCTCAGGGCAGTTTGGCAAGTCCGAAGGCATCTCCCCGGCACCCGCAGGTTTGATTGACAGCCTGTTTCGCAGGCCGCACGGTATATCGGGCGTGCAGGCTGAGCTGTCGCCGCTGGCAGCTGACATGCGTGCGCAACATGCCCAGGCGTCTAACCAGAACCTGTCGCAAGGGGCCATGCACGGTGCAGACCCCACACTGCGCGACGTGATTCAAACCATTGTGGTGCCGCAGCTCATTGCCAGGCACAACCCGCGCCGCGAGCTGCTGCAGCCCGTCGATTTGCGGGTGGGCGAGCTGGTACGCCAGCTGACCTGCGCCGACCCGCAGGCAGGCCGCAGCCTGATCGAGCAGTTTTATGCCGAAACCCATTCGCTACGCAAACTCTGCACCAATCTGATCGAGCCAGCTGCGCGCGGGCTGGGTGACTTGTGGAGTGCTGACGAATGCGAAGAAATTGATGTGACGATTGGTCTGTCCCGGCTTCAGTCTGCGGTGCGTGAGACCAGTGCCGGTGCGGTGCCAGCCAGCGTTTCAGATGCGCCCGCCGTTCTGGTCGTGCCGCAGCCAGGCGAGATACATCTGCTTGGTGCGATGCTTGATGCTGAATCACTGTACCGCCAGGGCTGGTTTCCACAGGCCGAGTTCCCGTCTTCTGATGATGCACTGGAAGACATGGTGTCGAACACCTGGTTTGACGCGCTGGACCTGACGCTCAGCACCGCCTTCAGGCGTGAGCACTGGCTGCCGCGTGTGGCCGAAACCATTGCCCGTGTGCGGGCGGCTTCGCGCAACCCGGCGCTGGTCATCATTGCAGGCGGCCGTGTTTTTGCTGAAAGTTCGGTAAAAGCCAGTCAGGTGTCTGCGGATGCTGCGAGCTCCACAGCCAGCGACGTTGCACCCCTGATATTGCAGTCATTGCACAGGTTACGCTGAGCCTGCTGTATTGGGCAAGGCGCAGCCCTGCAGTCGGCGCCAGCGTACAGAAGCCTCCAAACCCGTCGCCTCATACTTTCATGAGAATCCGGGTTTTTCACCTGCGCAAGTGCTACACATCTAGCTGACCCGACAACCGTGCAGCATCACGGCAGGCGATTGAACTGGTGAGATGAACTAACTTTTAGACCCTATAAAAAGGCTTTTGCGCAGGATTTATATAGCCTGGCAGCTATCAAATAAGTAGCAACTCAATCCTTGTAGCGCGAGGTAAAGGTTTTGCGAAATTTCGCAACTTTTGGCCCCGCCACCGCCACGCAATAACCCTGGTTGGGGTTTTTCTCAAAGTAGTCCTGGTGGTAGTCCTCGGCGGGCCAGTAGTTGGCCAGGGGCAGCACCTCGGTGACGATAGGCTTGCCCAACATTTTGTCGTCATCCATCTGGCGAATCATGTCTTCAGCCACCTGTTTTTGTTCAGGCGTTGAGTAATAAATGCCGCTGCGGTACTGCGTGCCAGTATCGTTGCCCTGGCGGTTGAGCGTGGTGGCGTCATGCACGACAAAGAAAATCTCCAGAATTTCGGTGAGCGTGATGTCGTCAGCGTCGTACGTGAGCTTGACGACTTCATTGCTGCCAGTACGTCCGCTGCACACGTCCTCATAACTTGGACGATTGACCTGGCCGTTGCTGTAGCCGGATTCGACGTCCGTGATGCCGCGCACTTTGACAAAAACAGCTTCGGTGCACCAGAAGCAGCCGCCGCCCAGTGTGATGGTTTGTAAATCGCTCATGAATCAGTTTTCCTTCAGTTATCGAGATTTTATGAAAGCACTTTAATGGCCATCGCCATTTTTCGTCTGAAGCGGGGAATTTCCCCAGTCAGCTGTATCCGCTGCCACACGCACAGCATTCACAAAAGCGGCCAGCCCAGCATCTTCGCGGCTGGTTTTCCAGAGGCAGTGCGTTTCGTACGGAACATGCGAAGAGGTGGCACCAGCGACCTGTAAATCAAGGCTTGCCAGCGCAAGTGGCACAAAAACCGCGCCTGCAACGCCAGACAGCTGCAAGGCTTCAGGCACCAGTGCCACCCCCATGCCGCGTGACACCAGCGACACTACGCTTAGCCAGTGCTGCAATTCATAGCGTATTTCAGGGTAAAAGCCTGCGTCAAGGCAGGTTTGCACGATGCGGTCGTGGTAGTCAGGCGAGACTGCACGCGACACCACAGCAAAGGGCTCGCCCTCCAGAAGAGCAAGCGAGACCCGCGTCTTGTCGGCCAGCGCATGGCCCGCAGGCACACAGCAGACAAAGGCCTGGCTGGCCACCAGAATCTGGCTGAGCTCCGGTGGCACGCGGGTGGTGTGTACAAAACCCAGGTCCAGTCGGTCGTGGGTCAGCTCGATCAGTTGCTCGCTTGAGCTCATTTCCTTGAGCATCACCCGCAGCAAAGGGTGCCGGACCTGAAAGCTGGCAAGGATTTCAGGCAGGCCGCTGTAAAGCATGGTGCCGGCAAAGCCTATCGACAGGCTGCCCGCCATGCCCCGGCCCACATTCCTGGCCAGGTTTGCAGCCTGCGCGGCCTGGCCGAGCAAGGCCCTGGCAGCTGGCACAAACGCTCGGCCCGCCGCCGTCAGTAGCACCGACTTGCTGTTCCGGATCAGTAAAACAGCGCCTACCGAGGCTTCCAGCTGCTGGATATTGAGCGACAAAGGCGGCTGTGAAATCGACAGGCGACGCGCTGCGCGGCCAAAGTGCAGCTCTTCAGCCAAAACGAGAAAGTAGCGCAGGTGTCGAAATTCCATAGATACAAATAATATATCGTTAAATTGCTATTCGGTATTAGACAAGTATTCATGGCAACTCAACAATACAGTTGTAGCCAAACCTTTAAACTCGGCTTTCGCCCTGATTTTTACCCCGACCTTCGCCTCAACCTTCTGGAGACATCCCATGAAAACCAACGTCAAACCCAAATTCAACTGGGCCGATCCGCTGATGCTCTCCGAGCAGTTGAGCGACGACGAGCGCGCCATTGTTGAAGCCGCTCACACCTTTTGCCAGGAAAAACTGCAAACCCGCGTGCTGATGGCCGCACGCCATGAAAAGTTTGACCGCGAGATCATGAACGAAGCCGGTGCCATGGGTTTTCTGGGCTCCACCATTGAAGGCTACGGCTGTGCCGGCCTGAGCTACGTCGCCTACGGCCTGATTGCCCGTGAAGTCGAGCGCGTGGACAGCGGCTACCGCAGCGCCATCAGCGTGCAAAGCTCGCTGGTGATGCACCCGATTCATGCCTATGGCAGCGAAGCGCAGCGTGAAAAGTATCTGCCAAAACTCGCTACGGGCGAGTGGGTCGGCTGCTTTGGCCTGACCGAGCCAAATCATGGCTCGGACCCGGCCAGTATGTTGTCGCGCGCCAAACCGGTCGATGGTGGTTTCATCATGAAGGGCTCCAAGATGTGGATCACCAACAGCCCGATCGCTGATGTGTTTGTGGTCTGGGCCAAGATGGAAGACCCCGATGGCAAGGTCGGCGGCCAGGAATCGATTCGCGGCTTCATCCTGGAAAAAGGCATGAAAGGCCTGAGCGCGCCCAAGATTGAAGGCAAGATGAGCTTGCGCGCCTCCATCACCGGTGAGATCGTGATGGACGACGTGTTTGTGCCTGAAGCGAATCTGCTGCCCCGCGTCAGCGGCCTCAAAGGCCCGTTTGGCTGCCTGAACAAGGCACGTTATGGCATTGCCTGGGGTGCTTTGGGTGCTGCTGAAGACTGCTGGTTCCGCGCTCGCCAGTACACCATGGACCGCGTGCAGTTTGGCCGCCCACTGGCGCAAAACCAGCTGATTCAAAAGAAGCTGGCCGACATGCAGACCGAAATCGCCCTGGGCCTGCAAGCCTGCCTGCGCGTCGGTCGCCTGATGGATGAAGGCCAGGACGTACCGGAAATGATCAGCCTGATCAAGCGCAACAGCTGCGGCAAGTCACTGGACATTGCCCGCATGGCGCGCGACATGCACGGCGGCAACGGTATTCATGACGAATACCACGTGATTCGCCACATGATCAACCTGGAAACCGTTAACACCTATGAAGGCACGCACGATGTCCATGCGTTGATTCTGGGCCGGGCACAAACCGGGTTGCAGGCATTTTATTGATCTCGGTTTGATGGTCATTTACGCCTTTCAGGCATAAATCACGTGGGCTGCGCGCTATATTTTTTATAGCGTCTGATCAGCTGTTCTCAATTTGAATTCCTGATTTGGCTTCGCTGCATACAGCTGGGCTGACAGCATGGGTTGACGCTGACGGGCTTAGTAGCTACATTACTAACCAGTCAGTCAGTAACCATGCCGCACACCCAACCCCCTTGTCCCGACCCTGCCCTGCCTGCCGCCAGACGCGAACGCCGCAAGGAGGCACGTCCGGGCGAACTGCTGGACGCAGCACTTGACCTGTTTGTTGAAAAAGGCTTTGCAGCCACCCGCGCTGAAGAAGCGGCAGCGCGTGCTGGCGTTTCCAAAGGCACGCTTTTTCTGTACTTTCACAGCAAGGAAGAACTCTTCAAGGCCGTCGTGCGCGAGAACATTTCGGGTCGCTTCAAAGAGTGGAACGAGGAGTTTGCCGCCTTTGAAGGCAGCAGCGCCGACATGCTCGGTTACTGCATGCATGCCTGGTGGGACCGGGTGGGTGCTACCAAGGCATCGGGCATCACCAAACTCATGATGAGCGAGGCCGGCAACTTCCCGGAGCTGGCCGCTTTCTACAAGCATGAGGTGATCCAGCCGGGTGAAGATTTGATTCGCCGGGTATTGCAGCGCGGCATTGACCGGGGAGAATTCAGGGACATGGACCTGGACTACGCCATTTACAGCGTCATAGCCCCTATGATTTTCCTGATTCTGAGCAAGCATTCAGGCGGTGTCTGCATTCAAGGCGCAGCAAACCTTGATCCTGAGAAATACATGGCCGTTCAGCTTCGGCACCTCCTGACAGGCATGTGCGCAAACCCCAACCTGGGTGTCACCCTGCAACAGTACGGCACACCACCTGAGCAAGACGAGAAGTAAACGCGACTATGAGCATGACAAAAAAGAGCTGGATCAAATGGGCCGCCCTGCTGTTGGCGCTGCTGCTGCTGGCCGGTGGCGTGGTGAGTGCCCTGTCGGCGCGCAAGGCCAAAAGCGAAGCGCTGGCACAGGCCAACGCAGCAGGTTCAGCCACAGCGCAAGGCACCGTTGAGCTGGCCGAAACAGATGTGGTCAAGCTGCAACCGCTGGAGCTGGTGCAAGGCCTGCCGATTTCAGGCGCGCTCAAGGCTGTGAATTCTGCAGTCATCAAGGCACGCGTGGCAGGCGAGCTTCGGGGCCTGACAGCGCGTGAAGGTGATTTTGTCAAAGCCGGTCAGGTGATTGCACGCATTGATGCCAGCGAAAACCAGTCACGTGTACGCCAGACCAGAGAGCAGGCCGAGTCAGCCAAAGCCCAGGTTGATGTGGTGCAGCGCCAGTATGACAACAACAAGGCACTGGTGGACCAGGGTTTTATTTCAAAAACCAGCCTGGACACGTCCTTGGCCAACCTCAATGCCGCGCAGGCAACCTACAAGGCCGCGCTGGCAGCCACCGAGGTGGCCGTCAAGTCAGTGGATGACACGGTGTTGCGCTCACCCATTTCCGGTCAGGTGTCACAGCGCATGGCGCAGCCGGGCGAGCGCGTGGGTGTGGATGCAAAAATCGTTGAAATACTGGACCTGAGCCGCGTTGAGCTGGAAGCCAGCTTGAGTGCAGCGGACTCTATCGCTGTGCGTGTGGGCCAGACTGCAGAACTCACCATTGAAGGCAGCCCCCAGACGGTCAAGGCCCAAGTGGTACGCATCAACCCCAGCGCCCAGGCGGGTAGCCGCAGCGTGCTGGTCTATTTGAGTATTGATAACCAAGGCAGCGCGCAGCCCCTGCGCCAGGGCTTGTTTGCGCAAGGCACGCTGGGCACGGCACGCACGCCGCTCCTCGCTGTGCCGCTTGGCAGCGTACGTACCGACAAACCCGTGCCTTATCTGCAGGTGATTGAAAACGGACAGGTGCTGCACCGGGCAGTAGAGCTGGGCACGCGGGGCACATCGACGGGCGCCACAGACACTGAAGCCGTGGTGGCTGTAAAGGGTTTGCCTGAAGGCGCTGTGGTGATTCGCGGCAACATCGGTGCGGTGCGTGAGGGCACGCCGGTACGGTTCACACCCATAGCGGGCAGTGCACCTGCACTGCAAGCCGTGAAAAAACCAGCCCAGCAAGCCACAAATTAAGGTTCCAGCCATGTGGTTTACCCAAGTCAGCCTGAAAAATCCGGTATTTGCCACCATGGTCATGCTGGCCATCGTGGTGCTGGGTCTGTTTTCTTACAGTCGCATGCAGGTTGATCAATTTCCCAATATCGACTTTCCGGTGGTGGTCATCACAGCCGATTACCCCGGTGCGTCGCCTGAAGTTGTCGAGAGTGAAGTCACCAAAAAAATCGAGGAAGGTGTCAACGCCATCGCAGGCATCAACGCCCTGACTTCGCGCAGTTATGAGGGCCAGTCACTTGTCGTGATGGAGTTTCAGCTCTACGTGGATGGGCGCAAAGCTGCTGAAGATGTGCGTGAAAAAATTGCTGCCATACGGCCCAGTTTTCGCGCCGAGGTCAAAGAGCCACGCGTGTTGAGGTTTGATCCATCCAGTCGCGCCATCTGGTCTGTAGCGGTGTTGCCAGACCCTGCCAAAGGAAAA
>JBBRMH010000166.1:0-8542 GCA_038230935.1 Burkholderiales bacterium
AAATCGGGCAAATTGATTTTGCTGAGAGTTCGTACAAAGCATTGCGCAGGTTTTCGATGTCAGCCACAGGAAAATCTTGGGTGCTCAAAAATTAGGCAGTAGATTTTTTGAAAAAAACAGGGGTTTTCTGGCAGGCACTATCTACCCTGCTGCCAGCAGTACATTTATAGCCTGCTAGTCCGGCTACGATGGGGGTTTGTGTCATGTTCAAAGGAAAAACAGATGAAACACCAAATATTTGAAGCTGGCAACGTGGTGCTGCAATCCGGGCGCACCTGCCGGGGCACGCAGCTGGCATACCAGACCTACGGCACGCTCATCGCAGACAAGTCGAATGTCATCCTGTTCATGACGCCCTTCGGCGCACAGCATATGGACATTGAATGGATGGTGGGTCCAGATCACGCGCTCAATCCAGACAAGTATTTCATTGTCATTCCCAACCTGTTTGGCAATGGCCTGTCGTCCTCACCGAGCAACGCTGTACCACCAGCCAACGGCAGCCGCTGGCCGCTTTTCACCATCGCTGACAACGTGCGCATCCAGCGCCAGATGCTGCAGCATGTGTTTGGTATCGAAAAGCTGGCAATGGCTTCTGGCTGGTCCATGGGCGGGATTCAGGCCTACCACTGGGCCGCTTTATTTCCAGACTGCGTAGAGCGGCTGGCGGTGCTGTGCGGTTCGGCGAAGACTGCACCGCACAACCAGGTTTTTTTAGAAGGCGTGAAGGCCACGTTGACGGCTGATGTCCATTTTCAGGACGGCCGCTTCAATGGCTTTCCGGAGCGTGGGCTGCGTGCCATGGGTCGTGTCTACGCTGGCTGGGCAATGTCGCAGACTTTCTACCGTGAGGAACTGTGGCGTCAGACGGGATGTTCCTCACTGGAAGACTACCTGGTAACAGTGTGGGAAGGCAACTACCTCAAGCGCGATCCAGACAACCTGCTGGCCCATATCTGGGCTTGGCAGAACGCTGACATCAGCGCCAACGAGTTGTACCACGGCGACTTTCAAAAGGCCCTGGGTGCCATCACTGCCCGTGCGCTCATCATGCCCAGTGCGACCGATTTGTACTTCCAGGTTGAAGACAACCGGCGTGAGGTCGCGCTGATGAAACATGCCGAGTTGCGCGTGATCCCGTCAGATTGGGGCCACCGCGCTGGCCTGCCGGTGAATAACCCGCAGGATGTGCGCTTTATCGACAGCGCTCTGTCTGGGCTTCTGGCAGTAAATCCCGATTGAGCCGCAGGCGCCTGACTTTGCAAGCTTCTGACGATCTGGACAGCGTTGTGTTCGACTTGAGTTCCATCATTGCTACAAATACCGCACTGGCTTGAGGTGCGATAACCCAGCCGATTTTTCGCCACGGCTTGAGATCGTTTTTTGAGTGTCCGCCAAACCGTCTTATGGAAGATGCCGTCGATGTACTGCGGCTCCACCAGCTCGATCAGCGAGCAGGCGCAAAGACCAGACTTTCATGGACAAACTTCTTTTTAAGCCTGTCCACCTTGCGCTCGCTCACGCACAGCATGGCTGCGGTGTCGCAGGTGCTGCCCGACATGCTCTATTGCCCCTGGTCTCTGGAGGGTGACCGGATAGAAGCACGACCCTTGTCGCACCCGCTGGCAGGCCTGGACGTAGGCCTTGCCTGGCGCAAGGGCGCTGCCCTGCCAGAGTCGCTCAGCAATTTCCTCACCGCCGTGCGCCCCACGCTGAATGGGCAACTTGCAGCGACAGCCGCACACCTGCGCTGATCGATAATACAAAGTTGCCCAGACCCCAGCCTTAACAAAATACAGCCATGACCCAGCCCAAGATGACCGTTGCGGACATCCGCAAAACCTTCCTCGACTTTTACGCCGTCAAAGGCCACACCGTGGTGCCATCCTCGTCCCTGGTGCCGGGCAATGACCCGACGCTGATGTTCACCAACTCGGGCATGGTGCAGTTCAAGGACGTGTTTTTGGGCACAGACAAACGCAGTTATGTCCGCGCGGCCAGCGTACAGGCCTGCCTGCGGGCGGGCGGCAAACACAACGATCTTGAAAACGTGGGCTACACCGCGCGCCACCACACCTTTTTCGAGATGATGGGCAACTGGAGTTTTGGCGACTACTTCAAGCGTGACTCGCTCAAATGGGGCTGGGAACTGCTCACGCAGGTCTATAAGCTGCCTGCCGAAAAACTCACAGCCACGGTCTATATTGACGACCAGGAGGCGTATGACATCTGGCATGACGAGATTGGTTTGCCTGCAGAGCGGATCATCCGTATCGGCGACAACAAAGGCAAAAAATACGCGTCGGACAACTTCTGGATGATGGCCGACACCGGGCCGTGCGGGCCGTGCAGCGAGATTTTTTATGACCACGGTGACCATATTCCCGGCGGCCCACCCGGCAGCCCCGGCGAAGACGGCGACCGCTTCATTGAAATCTGGAACCACGTTTTCATGCAGTTCGACATGCAGGCCGATGGCAGCCTGGTCAAGTTGCCTGCGCCCTGCGTGGATACAGGCATGGGGCTGGAGCGCCTGGCCGCGATTTTGCAGCATGTTCACAGCAACTATGAAATCGATATTTTTGACACGCTGATCAAAGCTGCAGCACGCGAAACAGGCGAGACAGACCTGAATAACAAGAGCCTGCGCGTGATTGCCGACCACATCCGCGCCACGGCGTTTTTAGTCAGCGACGGCGTCAACCCCTCCAACGAAGGGCGTGGCTATGTGCAGCGCCGCATCATTCGCCGCGCCATTCGCCACGGCTACAAGCTCGGTAAAAAGACGCCGTTTTTCCACAAACTGGTGCCTGACCTGGTCGCGCTGATGGGCGACGCCTATCCGCGCCTCAAAGCCGATGGTGCGCGGGTGATGGAGGTGCTGAGGGTAGAGGAAGAGCGCTTTTTCGAGACGTTAGAGATTGGCATGACGATTCTGGACACTGCCCTTGAGGGCACCACGGTGCTGCCGGGCGACGTGGCTTTCAAGCTGCACGACACCTATGGTTTCCCCCTTGATTTGTCAGCCGACGTATGCCGCGAGCGCGGTTTGAGTGTGGACGAGGCTGGCTTCAATACCGCCATGGACAGGCAAAAAGCCCAGGCCCGTGCTGCAGGCAAGTTCAAGATGGACAAAGCCCTTGATTACACCGGCGAAGGCCACGCTTTTACGGGTTACACCTTGCTGGAAGAACCTGCAAAAATCGTGGCGCTCTACGCTGACGGCGTGGCTGTGCAGTCATTGAGCGCAGGGCAAAACGGCATTGTGGTGCTGAACACGACACCGTTTTATGCCGAGTCTGGCGGGCAGGTGGGCGATCAGGGTCGCATCATGGCAGGCCAGACGACCAAGGACGGTCAGTTTGAAGTGACTGACACGCAAAAAATCAAGGCCGATGTCTTTGGCCACCACGGCAGCATCAGTTACGGCACGCTCAACGTTGGCGATGCTGTGACCGCTCAGGTCAACACCGTCGTACGCGCCGCCACCATCCGCAACCACAGCGCCACCCACCTCATGCACAAAGCCTTGCGCGAAGTGCTGGGCACCCATGTGCAGCAAAAGGGATCGCTGGTGGATGCCGACAAGACGCGTTTTGACTTTACCCACAATGCGCCAGTGACTGACGCGCAAATCCGGGAGATTGAAGCCAAAGTCAATGCTGAAATTTTGTTCAATAGCGCGACAGATGCCAGCGAAATGGACATGGAAGCCGCTCAACAAACCGGCGCCATGATGCTGTTTGGTGAAAAGTACGGCGACAAGGTTCGTGTGTTATCCATTGGCAGCAGCAAAGAACTCTGCGGTGGCGTTCACGTCGGCCGCACGGGAGATATTGGCGTGTTCAAAATCACCAGCGAGTCCGGCGTGGCTTCTGGTGTGCGCCGGGTTGAGGCTGTTACAGGTAACACGGCGCTGGGCTACTTGCAGTCTCTGGAGGCAACCGTCGGAACCGCTGCTGAGTCTCTCAAGGCTAATCCAGCCGAGCTGCAACACCGTATCGATCAGGTGCTCGACCACGTCAAGGCGCTTGAAAAAGAAGTAGCCGCTCTCAAAGGCAAGCTGGCATCGGCCCAGGGCGACGAGCTGCTAACGCAAGCGGTTGACGTGAACGGCATCAAGGTGCTGGCGGCACGGCTCGAAGGCGCGGATGCCAAAACCCTGCGCGACACCATGGACAAGCTCAAAGACAAGCTAAAAACCGCTGTCATCGTGCTGGCCGCCGTGGAGGGTGACAAGGTACAGATTGCTGCAGGCGTTACAGCCAACAGCATTGGCAAGGTCAAGGCGGGCGAGCTGGTCAATTTTGTGGCTGGTCAAGTCGGCGGCAAAGGCGGTGGCAAGGCTGACATGGCCATGGCGGGTGGTACCGATGCTTCAAAAATCGGTGAAGCCCTGAAGTCTGTGCAGGCCTGGGTTACCAGTCGCGTATGATGTTCAGTTTTGACAGTTGCCAGGTAGGTTTACTATCAAATATATAGCGCATGGCCCAAATAAAACCTGCCCCAGGCCCGTTTTTTAGTCTGAAATTGGCGTCCGTTCTGGGATGGTTGTTCATGAGCCCTTGTACGTTTGCCGGTGCGCAAGAAGCCAGCTTTAACAGCCTGGACGGCACGCTGGTGACAGCGGTGGTGTTTCAGCCTACCGGGGTGTCCAAGGGAGCTGTGATAGCGCTGCACGGTTGCGGCGGACTGTTTGCCACGCGCGGTGCACGCAAGGGCCTGCTCAATGCCAGGCACCAGGCGATGGCAGACCTGCTGGTAGCGCAAGGCTACAGCGTGGTGTTCCCCGACAGCCTCACGCCGCGCGGTGAGTCTGAGCTGTGCACGCAAAAAATTGGCAGCCGAAAGATTGACCAGACCCAGCGCCGTGCTGACACGCTGGGCGCTCTGGCCTGGGTCGCCGCGCAAAGCTGGGCACATCCGCAGCATGTGGCGTTGCTGGGCTGGTCGCATGGGGGCAGTGCCGTGCTGTCAGCCACCGACAGCACGCATGCTGATGTGCGCAGCGTGGCTGTGCGCCCTGCTGTCGCCGTGGCTTTTTATCCAGGTTGCAGCGCAGCGCTGAAGTCGCGTTACCAGAGCACTGCGCCGCTGGTACTGATGCTGGGCGAGAAAGACGACTGGACACCGCCCGGCCCTTGTATTGAACTGGGCAAGACGGTGGCCGCTGAAGTCAATGTGTATGCCGACAGCTACCACGACTTTGACAACCCGGCAGGCCAGGTTCAATTGCGCGCCGATGTGCCCAACGGTGTCAACCCTGGCCAGGGTGTGCACGCCGGGCCCAATCCGGCAGCGCGGGCACTGGCTTATGCGCGACTGCTTGAAGTGCTGAAAATCGCTTTTGCGCCTTGAGGGTTGCGGCGGTCTTCAACTATTTTTAGCGGCGTCTGGCGGGCTTGCGCGAGTTATCGTAAAAATTCGGCGGCTTGTTCGCCAGCCATTGCACAAAAGCCGCGATATCCGGGTGCTGCCTGAGGGCTTCCCAGCTTGAAAAAGTGCTGGCAAGCTCTTTCTCGCTGAAATTTGCGTGGATTTTGCGGTGGCAAATCCTGTGAACGGGTGACTTGGTTTTACCGCCCTGACTTTTGGGCACCAGATGGTGTTCATCCACACTGGGTCCTGCGATCATCGGACGGCCACACAGCGGGCACTCTGGCAGGCCCGGTGGCTTGACATAACCCAGTGGCTCGGTGCCCCGCAAATAACGCTTAGAAACCATGCGCGGCGTGGTTTGGTATGGAAATCAGGACTGATCAGCGCTCAGGCCCGTCGCTGAACTGGATGCGGCTGACAATCCAGCAGGCACAGGCAATCAGCACAATGGCACCGCTCTCGTACAGCAAGATCGACGGGTCGCCTTCCTTGCCCTGCAAAATAATCAGGCGGCTGAGCGCCGTCATGGCAATAAACAGCGGAATCGTGATCGGGATGCGATGGCTTGAGTAAAACGCTGCCAGCATGCCCAGTACCTCTGCGTAGATGAACATCAGCAGCAGGTCTTTCAGCTCAACCTTGCGGTTTTCGATTAAAGCTGCCACCTCCTGAAGCATCGCGGCCACTGTAAAAAACGCAATGATGATGAGAAACGACTTTTCAACCAAGCCAATGATTTTCTTGAAGTTCACAACGATGCTCCTGAATCGATAGCTGTCTGTGCATGTTTTCCGTGGGCCGCAGCCTTAAAAGGCTGTTATTCCTACATTTTCGACTGAAACACCAGCCCCGCGTGCTCACGCAATGCATGAAACTTTATTTTTGGCCACTGCTGCTCCACCGCCCGCAAGGTGGCGCTGTGGTCCACCAGCAGGGTCGGTGCGTCAACCGCATCCAGAGCCACCCGGTGCGCGTTGGCATCCATGAATTTTTTAAGCTCGTTAGGGTCATCACAGGTCACCCAGCGCGCCAGGTTGAAACTGCTCTGCAGGATGCGCGCCTTCACGCCGTACTCGTGCTCCAGCCGGTGCGCGACCACTTCAAACTGCAGCTGCCCGACAGCACCAAGCAGCAGCAATGAACCCGCAATTGGCCTGAAAACCTGAATCGCACCTTCTTCACCAAGCTGTGTCAGGCCAGCGCGCAACTGCTTGGTGCGCAGCGGGTCAGCGACTTCAACGGCGCGGAACATTTCCGGTGCAAAAAACGGCAGGCCGGTGAACTGCAGCGCTTCGCCTTCGGTCAGCGTGTCTCCCAGCTGCAACACGCCATGGTTGGGAATGCCGATGATGTCGCCTGCAAAAGCGGTGTCCAGCAACTCGCGGCGCTGGCTCATGAAGCTGACCACCGTGTTGGGCCGCAGTTCCTTGCCGCTGCGCACCACCTTGAGCCGCATGCCGCGCGTGAACTCGCCGCTGGCAACACGCAAAAACGCAATCCGGTCGCGGTGGGCCGGGTCCATATTGGCCTGGATTTTGAAGACCACGCCAGAGAATTTTTTCTCTTCAGGGTGAACCACGCGCTGCATGGCGGTGCGATCGCCCGGCGCCGGGGCCAGATCGACCAGGGCGTCAAGCACTTCCTGCACGCCAAAGTTATTGATAGCCGAGCCAAAAAACATCGGTGTCTGTTTACCCGCCAAAAATAGGTCGCGGTCAAATTCAGGCGTGGCACCGGCGACCAGTTCAATCTCGCCCTGGGCTTGCGCGTATTCAGCACCAAAGCGTCTGGTGGCCTCGGCGTTGTCCAGCCCGGCCAGAATCTCGTCGTCGCCCCCGGCTTTGTCTTCACCGGGGCTGAACACGCGCATGCGGTCTTCACGCCGGTCATACACGCCGTGAAACAGCTTGCCCATGCCCACGGGCCAGGTAAACGGCACCACGGCCATGCCCAGTTCGCGTTCGATCTCGTCCATCACGCTCATCGGGTCTTGCACCTCGCGGTCCATCTTGTTGACGAACGTCAAAATCGGCGTGCCCCGGGCCCGGCAGACCTGCAGCAGGCGACGGGTTTGCGGCTCGACGCCGTTGGCCGCGTCAATCACCATCAAGGCAGCGTCCACAGCCGTCAGCACGCGGTAGGTGTCTTCAGAAAAGTCCTGGTGGCCGGGCGTGTCGAGCAGGTTGATCACGCAGTCGCGGTATTCCATCTGCATCACGGACGACGCCACAGAAATACCACGCTGCTTTTCAATTTCCATCCAGTCAGATGTCGCGTGGCGTGCTGCCTTGCGGGCCTTGACGCTGCCCGCAATCTGGATCGCGCCCGAGAACAGCAGCAGCTTTTCAGTCAGCGTGGTTTTACCCGCGTCGGGGTGCGAGATGATGGCGAAGGTGCGGCGGCGCTTGACCTGTTTTTCAATTTCGCTGGGGGCGTGAGTAGCGTGAGTAGCGTGGTTTGCTTGGGTGGCCAGCGGCGCAGCCAGGGTGGGGGACATAACTTGTGACATAGCGCGAGATTATCGGTGACCGCATCGCTTTATTCGGTCTGCCGGTCTATCTGTCGTGTGAAGCGTTGCTGGCGAACGCCGTCAATCACCACCGCTTCACTGAACATGGCCGCAGGCCGAACCCACAGGCCGCGCTCGCCATACAGGGCGCGGTAAAGCGTCATGGGCTCCAGGCTTTCGCTGTGGCGCACGGTGCCTACAACCTCGTAGAGCATGCCTTTGTAGTGTTTGTAAAAGCCAGGCGGGGTAACAATGAACGGCGGGAGGTCGTCAGTCATGAGTCGGAGTGAAGCAGTGAAGCAATGAAGGTGAAACAAGCACTTTGAGGGTTATTTGCACAGCCCGGTCACCCGGTCTTGTGGCCTGCAGGCGCTGGGCGCGGGGGTCTGGCCTGCACTGCCCGCGCTACCGGTGGCCGAAGTTTTCTGGCAATTGACCAGTTGTTCGCTTGATTTTTCAGAGTACTTCCAGCCAGCGGCCAGCGCAGGCAGGCTCTGGCCAGGCTGCCAGGTCAGCTCTTTCCATTTGTTGTGGCCCTTGTCCTGCAACACCCCGAACTTGCTGCAAAACTGGCCAGAAAAATCCTTGACGAACTGGTTGCGCTTGGGGTCGGCAAAGTTGGCGGTGATCAGGTACGAATCTACCGCCAGGGAG
>JBBRMH010000167.1:0-8520 GCA_038230935.1 Burkholderiales bacterium
ATCTTTTCGCCGAACAGACCTTGTGGCCTGAATAACAGAAAGCCGAGAGCCAGCACGTAAGCAAACCAGATTTCGATACCGCCACCCACAAACGGGCCAAGGTAAACCTCCGACAGCTTTTCGCCAACGCCAATGATCAACCCGCCAATGATGGCGCCAGGCACCGACGTCAGGCCACCCAGAATCACCACAGGCAGCGCCCGCAAGGCCACGGTTGCCAGCGAAAACTGCACGCCCAGCTTGCTGCCCCAGATCATGCCAGCCACCAGTGCGACAACACCTGCCACGCACCACACAATGAACCAGATGCGGTTCAGCGGAATGCCGATAGACTGCGCTGCCTGGTGGTCGTCAGCCACGGCACGCAGCGCGCGCCCGGTGGAGGTTTTCTGGAAAAACACGCTGAGCAGCGCGACCAGCCCGGCAGCGATGGCAGCGGCTATCAGGTCTTCCTTGTTGATGAGAATGCCGCCCTGAAACATCTTGTCCAGAATAAAGATGGGCTCTTTCGGCATGCCAATGTCGATTTTGTAAATGCTGCTGCCAAACAGTGTCTGGCCCAGGCCTTCGAGAAAATACGCAATACCCAGCGTAGCCATCAGCAGCGTAGCGCCTTCCTGGTTGACCAGGTGGCGCAGCACCAGGCGCTCAATCAGCCAGGCCACCGCAAACATCACCAGACCGGCGATCATGAAAGCGATGACGTTGGCAAAGATCAGGCTGTCAATACCGGTCCATTTCGGAATCCATTCAGAAAACCGCGCCATCGCCAGCGCACCAAACAACACCATCGCGCCTTGTGCAAAGTTGAAGACGCCAGAGGCTTTGAAAATCAGCACAAAGCCGAGCGCCACCAGCGAATACAACATACCGGCCATCAGGCCGCCGAGCAATGTTTCCAGGAAGAAAGCCATCAGTGTTCCGTCCCAAGATAAGCCCGGATCACGTCCGGGTTGTTGCGCACCTCGTCAGGGGTGCCGTCACCAATCTTTTTGCCATAGTCCAGCACCACCACGCGGTCTGAAATGTCCATCACCACCCCCATGTCGTGTTCAATCAACACCACCGTGGTGCCGAACTCGTCGTTCACATCCAGAATAAAGCGGCACATGTCCTGCTTTTCTTCAACGTTCATACCAGCCATCGGCTCGTCGAGCAGCAATACCTGCGGCTCCATGGCCAGCGCCCGGCCCAGGTCCACGCGTTTTTGCAGGCCGTATGGCAGTTGGCCCACCGGGGTTTTGCGAAAGGCCTGAATCTCCAGAAAATCAATGATTTTCTCCACCGCTTCCCGGTGCATGATTTCTTCTTTTTCTGCGGGGCCGATGCGCAGTGCCTGCAGCAAGATGTTGCTTTTTATCTTCAGGTTGCGGCCCGACATGATGTTGTCGAGCACGCTCATGCCCTTGAACAGTGCAAGATTCTGAAAAGTCCGCGCCACACCCATGACCGCGACCTGGTGGCTGTTCATGTGCTTGAAGGTCTGGCCGCGAAAAGCGATCGAGCCCTGCTGCGGCTGGTACACGCCGTTGATGCAGTTCAGCATCGAGCTTTTGCCAGCACCATTAGGGCCAATGATGGCGCGAATCTCGTGTTCCTTGACATTGAACGAGATGTCTTGCAAGGCCTTGACGCCGCCAAAGCTTAAGGATATGTTTTTCACGTCCAGGATGACGTCGCCGATTTTCTTGCTCATGCTGCCGCCTTCACGGGTGTAAAGGTTTTGCAGTCGCCAATGGCAAGCGTGGCGCTGACGCTGCCCGTGCGACCATCTTCAAACTTCACCACAGTTTCAATAAACTGCTGCGTTTTACCTGCGTAAAGCGCATCAATCAACGGCTGGTACTTGTCGCCAATAAAACCGCGCCGCACCTTGTTGGTCCGCGTCAGTTCACCATCGTCTGCGTCGAGCTCCTTGTGCAGAATCAAAAAGCGGCTGACCTGCGAGCCTGCCAGCAAGGTGTCCACACTCAGGTCGGCGTTGACCTTTTCAATGCACTCCTTGATGAGCTGATAGACCTCAGGCTTTTGCGCCAGGTCGGTGTAGCCCGCATAAGGCAGATTGCGCCGCTCGGCCCAGTTGCCCACAGCATCGAAGTCAATATTGATAAAGACGCAAACCTTTTCACGGCCATCGCCGTAAGCCACCACTTCCTTGATGAAGGGGAAAAACTTGAGTTTGTTTTCAACGTATTTGGGTGCAAACATGGCCCCGTCATTGCTGCCGCCCTTGATGCGGCCCACGTCTTTCACGCGGTCAATGATCTTGAGGTGCCCGCTGGCGTCAATAAAACCGGCATCACTGGTGTGGTACCAGCCGTCGGCGGTCAGCACCTCGGCTGTGGCTGCCGGGTTTTTGTAGTATTCCTTGAGCAGACCCGGCGACTTGACAAGGATTTCACCGTTGTCAGCCACCTTGATCTCGACCCCTTGAATCGGCACGCCCACGGTGTCGGCCCGGGCTTCGTGGTCGGGTTGCAGGCAAACGAATACCGCCGTCTCCGTCGAGCCGTAAAGCTGCTTCATGTTGATGCCGATGGAGCGGTAGAACGTGAACAGGTCCGGGCCAATCGCTTCGCCTGCGGTGTAAGCCACACGCACGCGCGAAAAGCCCAGCGTATTGCGCAGCGGCCCGTACACCATCAGGTTGCCCAGGCTGTAAAGCAGGTTATCAACGAAACCAATCGGTTTGCCGTCCATGCGGTCCGGCCCGACGCGTTTGGCCACATCCATGAAGAAATTGAACATGCCGCGTTTGATGCGCCCCGCGTCTTCCATACGAATCATCACGGTGGTCAGCAAGCTCTCGAAAACTCGTGGCGGTGCAAAGTAATACGTCGGCCCCACTTCCTTGAGGTCAATCATCACGGTGCTGGCGCTCTCCGGGCAGTTCACCACGTAACCGCAAGACAGCCACTGCGCGTAACTGAAGATGTTTTGCCCGATCCAGGCCGGTGGCAGGTAGGCCAGCACTTCTTCGCTGGACGTGAGTTTGTCAAAATCTGCACCTGCACGGGCACGGTCCAGCAAGGTGTTGTGGGTATGCACCACGCCTTTGGGGTTGCCGGTGGTGCCTGAGGTGAAAAACATGGCTGCCACATCGCCGGGCTTGACCTTGTCAACTTCTGCCTTGAACCAGGCGGGCTGCCTGGCCGCAAAGGCCTTGCCGGTTTCAATCAGCTGGTCCAGCGACACCAGGCCCGGCTCGTTGTAGTTGCGAAGGCCGCGTGGCTCGTCAAACACAATATTGGACAGGGCCGGGCAGCTGCCGCGTATTTCCAGCAGTTTGTCCACCTGCTCCTGGTCTTCAGCAAAAGCAAACCGGACATCCGCATTGGTGATGGGGAAAACGCATTCGGCACCGACGGCATCCTGATACAAGGCAATCGGAACAGCTCCCAGCGCTTGCACAGCGAGCATGGTCGCGTACAGACGCGGCCGGTTGGTACCGATGACCACCATGTGCTCGCCACGCTGCAGCCCCGCCAGATGCAGGCCACAGGCAATGTGCTCGACCAGCGCGGCCATGCTTGCCCAGCTGTGGGCTTGCCAGATGCCGTACTCTTTCTCGCGCATGGCCGGTGCGTCCGGACGCTCTGTGGCGTGCCTGAGCAGCAGTTGTGGGAACGTGGTTTGCATCTTCCTTGTCTCTTTGTTGTTCAGTGAGCGTTCTTGTTTGAATCAGCCGCTGCTCGAAAAGTTATGCACTTCAAAACGTATGGTAAGCAGACGTTTGACGTTATGTTGTCATTCCAAAGACAATTTACGGGTATGTCCTAATGGGGTGTGCCCGAGTCCGTCTAAAATTTTTTTACCGGATGAAGCGCCCATTGCGCGAGACCATGGTCAGCTCGACAAACCGTGACGCACTTCTGGACGAGTCCGAAAAACTCACGTCAAAGCCGCCCAGGTCATGCCGCGACATGTTCCAGGTGCTGTCAATAAAGGCGCTGCGTGTGAGTGTTTTGCCCGTGCGTTCGAGCGCCTCGGCAAACACCATCGCGTTGGTATAGCCCTGCAGCGCTAGGTGCGATGGCTCCAGTGGAAGCTTGGGATCAGGTCTCAATACTGTTCACTTAAGACCGTTCTGCCTGAGCTTGTCGAAGGGTTGCCGATACAGGGCAAGGCTTCGACAAGCTCAGCCCGAACGGTTTTTCGGCTTAAGTGAACAGTATTGGGTCAGGTCTCAATACTGTTCATTTAAGACCGTTCTCCCTGAGCTTGTCGAAGGGTTGCCGATACAGGGCAAGGCTTCGACAAGCTCAGCCCGAACGGTTTTCCCGCTTAAGTGAACAGTATTGGATCAGGTCTTGCAATATCGCATTTATCCAATGCCACCGTCTGCACAGACTATCTTGAAACCAGATACTTGCGCCTCAGTTGCTCTTTTTTTAATAGCTGCTGGCGCAATCAATACGTGCGCTAGAGCCCTATTTGATCAACACAGCAATCCTGGAGTCACAGCAATCCGCAATCCTGGGGTCAAATCCGTAATCCCAATCCCCCCAATCCCAATCCTGGGGTCAGGTCTTGCAAAATAGCAAAGAACGCTATCGAGCATCATCAAGTCAACATAGCAGCTCAAAAACGAAACTACAAAATCAGGTCTTGCAAAGCAGCAACCGGTGCTCCTCCACCTTTTTAAACCAGATTAAAAAAATCCATTGCCAATCGAAGACCCACCTCGATTTCGGCTAACTTAGTCTGGTCAAGCGAGCCTGTTTTTTCACCGATTTTGCTGCGGTCTAATGTGGTGATTTGGTGGCAAATAGCAAAACTGTCAGCACCCAATCCTGTTAACTGCTTTGGCAGTTCAACCACTGTTGCGGGGCGTGCCCCTTGCAACTTGGATGTGGTGCAGGGCACAGCGATCAAGGAGTTCCAGCGCAGGTTGTGGTTAAACACGTTGCTTGAAATGACCACGGCGGGGCGGGTGCCACGCTGCTCGGAGCCTGAACGCGGCTCAAGCTGCACCCAAACCACGTCGCCCCGGCTGATCAAGTGGCCGCCTTGCTGCGTTTTGATGTGCGATTGACTGTCATTTTACCCGGCGCATTGGTTGACGATGCAGGCATTTTGTTCATTGACTCGATACCCGCTGCCTCCCATTCGGGATCACAGTCCCAGTCAGTGCCTGCATGTACTTCTACGAAATCGGATAACTCCTGGCGCTGCTGTCGGCGATGCTCGTCTTTAAGCCAAGCTTCAATGGCCTCCCGGGCAAGACCGGTAGCAGGTGTACCAGCTCTTGCCGCTGCCTGACGCAGTCTTGCATAAAGCGAAGCAGGCAACGGCAAATGGAAATTTTTGATGGTTGCAGTTTGCATGGCAAGTTGGTTGAGTCAAAAAATAATCATAAATATGCCATTAATTATGCCATTATTGATTCGGGCGCGTTGGGGTCAGGCGCGTTGGGGTCAGGTCTCAATACTGTTCTCTTAAGACCGCTCCCCTTGAGATTGTCGAAGGATTGTCGATACAGGGCCAGGCTTCGACAAGCTCAGCCCGAACGGTTTTCTGCTTAAGCGAACAGTATTGGGTCAGGTCTTGCAAAAATTGCATTCATCTTTTCTTGCACCTTAAAACTCCGACTCAAAATGCACTGGAGCATGCAAGCACTTGAGGGGTCGCTTGAGGGGTCGGTCGGAACTTGGGGTCAGGTCTTGCAATATCGGGTCGAACTTGGGGTCAGGTCTTGCAATATCGCATTTATCCAATGCCACCGTCTGCACAGACTATCAAATCCCATCCAAATCCACCAACACACCACTGGGAACTCAGCGCAGCAACGATCTCGCTCGTTGCTTGAAACCAGATACTTGCGCCTCGGTTGCTCTTTTTTTAATAGCTGCTGGCGTAATCAATACGTGCGCTAGAGCCCTATTTGATCAACAAACATTTCACGCTCTGGCCTGCAGCTCAAACACTGCCGGGGCACAGCCAAGTCGCTAACGATGCAATAGCGCATGGGCTACCATCAGGCACTACCTTGTCTGGTGCCCTGTCTTTCCTGAATGATTAACCCTTGCAATACCTTGTAGCCGTTCGGGCGCTGTGCGATTTCACGGCCAAACATGGTGACCTTGACTTGCGCTTTACGCCCTCGCCTTCTGCGCAAGAGGGTGTGGCCGGGCATGCGCTGGTTGCCTCGCGCCGGGGTGCAGACTACCAAAGTGAAGTCAGCCTGGAAGGTGACTACAAAACCCTGTGCGTTCGGGGCCGGGCTGACGGCTATGACCCGGCCAACAACTTGCTTGAAGAAGTCAAAACCTATCGGGGTGACCTGCACAACATCCCCGAGAACCGTCGCTGCCTGCACTGGGCGCAGGTCAAGATTTACGGCTGGCTGCTGTGCCAGCATCGGGGCTTGAGCGAGATCAATCTGGCCATCGTGTACTTTGACATTGCCAGCCTGCAGGAAACACCACTAACCGAACACTTCACGGCTGCGTCGCTCAGGGCGTATTTTGAAATGCAGTGCGAACGCTTTCTGGCCTGGGCCGACCAGGAGCTGGCGCACCGGCTGGCGCGTGACGCAGCGCTGGACGCGCTGGCTTTTCCGCACAGCAGCTTCAGGCTTGGCCAGCGTGAACTGGCAGAAGCCGTTTATAAAGCAGCTGCGGCCGGCACCTGCCTGATGGCGCAGGCTACAACAGGCATTGGCAAGACCATAGGCACCGTGTTCCCGCTGCTCAAGGCCATGCCCCGGCAGCGCCTGGACAAGCTGTTTTTTCTGGCTGCCAAAACGCCCGGGCGCAAGCTGGCCCTCGACGCGCTGGCGCTGCTCAAGGACAGCCCTGCAGTCCGGGCAAAACCTGGGTCACCGGTGTCGCCTATGCCGTTACGTGTACTGGAACTGGTGGCACGCGACAAATCATGCGAGCACCCGGACAAAGCCTGCCATGGCGACTCCTGCCCGCTGGCCAGTGGTTTTTATGACCGGCTCCCCCATGCAAGGCAGTCGGCAGTGCAGCTTTCAGGCGCAGCGACAGAGCCTGGTGATGCGCACACGCTGGACAAAGCTACCCTGCGCGAAGTGGCCTTGACGCATCAGGTCTGCCCTTACTACCTGAGCCAGGAAATGGTGCGCTGGAGCGATGTGGTGGTGGGCGACTACAACTACTTTTTTGACACCAGCGCCTTGCTGTACGCCATGACATCTACGCATCAGTGGCGGGTAGGCGTGCTGGTCGATGAAGCGCACAACCTGCTGGAGCGGGCGCGCAGCATGTACACCGCCACGCTGGCACAGGCCCCGTTGCGCGCCCTGCACGCAAGCGCCCCCAAAGCTGTCAAAACCGCACTGGAGCGATTGAACCGCGCCATGAACGAGGTGCATCAAACCCAGCTGGCGCCGTGGCAGGTCGTGGCTGAACTGCCCGTGGCGTTTTTAAAGGCCTTGCAGCAAACCATCACCACCATCACGGATTTTCTGGTCGCCAACCCGACGCGGGTCGATGCCGAGCTGCAGGCGTTTTATTTTGAAGCGCTGCATTTCTCGCGCATGGCTGAAGCATTCGGGGCGCACTCGATGTTTGACGTCACGCTGCATGATGACCCAGAGACGTTGCGCAGCACATCTGACACGCTGCCGCTGGGTGACGACCACCATCACGGACACGGATGCGCGAGCCTGACCCTGCGTAATATCGTGCCGGCACCGTTTTTGGCCCCGCGTCTGGCAGCGGCCCATAGCGTGACGCTGTTTTCCGCGACGCTGAGTCCACAGAACTTTTACCGGCAAACCCTGGGCCTGCCGCCTGGCACCCGCTGGATAGATGTACCCTCGCCATTTGCGCCTGAACAGTTGCGTGTGGAGGCAGTGACCAATGTATCAACGCGCTACCAGCACCGCGCCCAGTCGCTGGCACCCATGGCCCGCCTGATGGCCCAGCAATACGAACGTGCACCGGGCAATTACCTGGTGTTTTCAAGCAGTTACGACTACCTGCAAAAGCTATGCGTGCTGTTCAGGCAGAACTACCCACACATCACCTGCTGGGAGCAGACCCGGCAGATGGACGAGGCCGGGCGTACGCAGTTTCTGGCGCGTTTCACGCCCACATCGCAAGGCATCGGTTTTGCCGTGCTGGGCGGTGCGTTTGCAGAGGGCATAGACCTGCCTGGCAAGCGCCTGGTAGGCGCATTTATCGCCACGCTGGGTTTGCCGCAGGTTAACCCGGTCAATGAAGAGATGAAAAAGCGCATGGCGGCTTACTTTGACAGCGACACGCACGCCACCGGCATGCATGCCCAGAGTCATGACAGCGGCTACAACTACACCTACCTTTACCCTGGCCTGCAAAAAGTGGTGCAGGCAGCGGGGCGGGTGATACGCACGCAGCAGGATCAGGGTGTGATCTATTTGATGGATGACCGGTTCACGCGGCCCGAAGTGCTGGCTTTGCTGCCGGCCTGGTGGACGGTCGAGCGCCTGTTTGTCAAAGCGGAGCCATCCGCACGGCATGCGCCGTGACACCCAGCTCAGCGCGTCGTTGCCGCCGAACAGAAATCAAAAAG
>JBBRMH010000168.1:0-8492 GCA_038230935.1 Burkholderiales bacterium
AATCGGGCAAATTGATTTTGCTGAGAGTTCGTACAAAGCATTGCGCAGGTTTTCGATGTCAGCCACAGGAAAATCTTGGGTGCTCAAAAATTAGGCAGTAGATTTTTTGAAAAAAACAGGGGTTTTCTGGCAGGCACTACATACACATATGAAAACAAATAATGCGGAACCAGCGTAAGCGTCCGGCAATCCCATCTTGATTCGGGGCCTCGCATCTCGCAAGATCGTGTGCACGCAAACAATCGTGCACACCATGCCCAAAGAATTAGAGACTCCCAGACATTCCGCTCAGTACACCCACCGAACGTACACCGCCGAATTCAAAGCCCAATTGGTAGCCGCATGCCAACTGCCCGGCGCTTCCATCGCTGCATTGGCCAGCAGTCAAGGAATGAACGCCAATGTCTTGCATCGCTGGCTCAAGGAACACCTGCACAGCGGTAGCCATCAGCTTATCAAGCCCAGTAGGTCAGATGCCCTTGGCGCTGTCGCGCCCACACCAGCGTTCCTGCCGGTTAAGCTGACAGCCACAGAGCAGAAGCCAACTGGCGCAGATATCAAGGCAGAGTTTCGCAAAGGCGCGCTGTCGATAAACATCACCTGGCCTATTTGCGCAGCAGCGGAGTTTACGAGCTGGGCGACAGCCCTTCTCAAATGATTCGTATCGACGCCGTCTGGCTGGCAACCGTGCCGATGGACATGCGAGCAGGCACCGATACCGCCTTGTCCCGAGTCGTCCAAGTCTTCGGTGCCGCTCACCCACACACCGCCTACCTCTTTGCCAACCGACGCGCCACTCGCATGAAGATACTGGTGCATGACGGCATTGGAATCTGGCTTGCCGCCAGGAGGCTTCACCAAGGCCACTTTGTCTGGCCTGCTGGAAGTGCTGCAGACCGATTCAGTTTGAGCCGTAGTCAGCTCGATGCCTTGGTGCTGGGGTTGCCCTGGTCACGCATTGGTGAGGGCGGAATCATCACTGTGGTTTGATAACCGCATTTGCTATCAATTTTGCGTCTATTGGGGCATGCGCCAATAGGCACCAGTCCACCGTATCGGCACACTACTATCCATGGTTGTCGCCCCTGAATCACTGTCCAGTTTGAACGCAGAGCAACTGCGCGAACTGGCCAGCGATTTGATTGCACAAATTGCGCACCACAGCCAGCAACACGACCAGGCAATCACCGAACGTGACCTACAAATCACGCAGCGCGATCTGCAAATCGCCAGCCTTGACCAGACCATCACCAGCAAAGATCGCGAGATCCTGTACCGCCAGGCCAAGATCGACCAACTCACGCATGAGATGGCCGTCTTGAAACGCTGGAAGTTCGGGCGCAGCCGTGAACAGTTGGATGCTGGCCAGGTCAGCCTGCTGGATGAAACCATCGACGCTGACATTGCAGCCATCGAACAAGAGTTAGAAGACCTGACGCCAGTACCCAAGACCGACAAAGAACCGATCAGCAAACCCAAGCGCGCAGCTTTGCCAGCAGAACTGCCCCGTGTAGCTGTGCACCATGAACCCGACTCCACCACCTGCGGATGCGGTTGCCAACTCAAACGCATCGGTGAAGACGTCAGCGAGAAGCTCGATTACACGCCGGGCGTGATGACAGTGGAGCGCCACATCCGTGGCAAATGGGCCTGCACCAACTGCCAGACCCTGACACAAGCACCAGTTCCCGCCCAGATTATCGACAAGGGAATTCCGACTTCCGGCTTGCTGGCTCAGGTGCCGGTGGCCAAGTATTCGGATCATTTGCCTTTGTTCCGGCAGGAAGCCATCTTTGGACGCTCAGGCTATGCGATCCCGCGCTCCACGCTTGGCGCATGGGTGGGCGTGTGTGGTGTGCAATTGCAGCCGCTGGTGGATGCGCTGAAAGCCACCATGCTCCAGCACGCGGTGCTGCATGCTGATGAGACGCCGGTGGCCATGCTCAAGCCGGGCAACAAGAAGACACACCGGGCCTACCTGTGGGCCTATGCACCGGGAGCGTTTGAAGACTTAAAGGCGGTGGTCTACGACTTCTGCGAGACCCGAGCGGGTGAGAATTGTCGAGCCTTCCTTGGCGAGTGGAAGGGGTCCCTGGTTTGTGACGACTTTGGTGGCTACAAGGCCGGGTTTGCTAATGGCATCACCGAGGCTGGCTGCATGGCGCATGCGCGGCGCAATCTCTATTGACCTGCATGTGAGCAACAAGAGCCAGGTTGCTGAGCAGGCTTTGAAGTACATCAGCCAACTGTATGACGTGGAGCGCGAAGGCAAACATCTGCACGCTGATGACCGACGGCAAGTGCGCCAGACCCAATCCAAACCCTTGGCAGATGCGTTTCACCAGTGGATGCTGCTGCAGCGCCAGAAGATCACCGACGGCTCGGCCACGGCCAAAGCACTGGACTACAGCTTGAAGCGCTGGGAGGCTCTGGCCCGGTTTCTCGATGATGGGCAATTGCCGATTGATAACAATTGGATCGAGAATCAGATTCGCCCGATTGCCATTGGTCGAAACAATTGGTTGTTTGCAGGTTCCTTGCGGGCTGGGCAGCGGGCCGCTGCGGTGATGAGTTTGATCCAGAGCGCCAAACTCAATGGACATGATCCGTATGCCTACCTCAAGGATGTGCTGGCACGGCTGCCAACCCAAAAGAACAGCCAGATCGACAAGCTGCTGCCTCACCGCTGGACGCCACTGACTGCATAGCGCCTGCAACGTCAAGGTGTGTTCTCCGCGCGCTTACGAACCAGCGATCAAATCAAGCACTTTTTATCCACCCGCCGGATTAGCATCATTCGGTGGGCCATTGGGCCAATACTCAAAAACCGTCCTGGACGCACAACGCGAGATCGCCCGTGGGCTACGAGTGGGCCACAGGCGGGCCATGGAATTGGCAATGAGAACCGAATGAGTATTGGTCTAAGCCAAACCAATCAGCACATATGACCATTGGCCAAAACGATAATTGATACTGATGTAAGCCTTCGCTTGCTCTAAAAGCTAGGACTGGTGCGGCTGGCGGGGATCGAACCCACGACCCTTGGCTTCGGAGGCCAATACTCTATCCACTGAGCTACAGCCGCAACTCTAAAAACAGACCAATACTCACATTTCAGCTAAAACCCAGGGTGACCATAAGCTTCGGAGGCCAATACTCTATCCACTGAGCTACAGCCGCAACGCTGAAATTTCACAACAACACGTATTTTCGCACACCATTTGGTGTGTTTCGCTTCAGGCGCTCAAACCATCAACCGCCTGAAACAGGGACTGCCTCGCCTGGTTGATGATCTGCTTTTTCCAGTCATCGGTGTTGACGTAAAAAGCGTCCATCATTTGCTGCCTGATCTGGCTGGCCAGTTCGGGCGGTGCATCCTTGTGAATATTGAGCCAATGCTCTGCGCGCAGAGCCTGCATCATCTCGAAGGGCGGCAGGGTGCCGTACTCCATGGCGATGCCGGTGTACTCTGCATTCGGGCACTCGTCATAGATCGCGTTCCACATGAGTCCTGTCAAAAAAGCTGAACTCGATGAGCCGTCATAAATGGACGTGACAGGCGTGGTGCCGTCGGTATTCCACCACGCGCGTGCCCTCGCCAACGCAGTTTTGTCATCGCGACCAGCGCAAATGCGCTCGCCCACTCCGCTGGGGCCCAGTCCTGTGTGCAGGTCTATCCAGGCTAAGCGGTGGGCGCGCGCAGCGTAGGTTTGCAGCACGGCTCGCAGCGTGCGGTTGCTCCAGGTGGGTGTTACACCACCATAAAAAAGGCCCTCTGCAAACTCATGCTGGCCCCGGGTGATGGCTGCTTGATAGGCGTTGATGCCATGGCTTTCAATATACTGGGTGGTTGCCAGGATGTTGGCCTCAGACGGCGGCCAGTGGTCGGGCAACAGCAAGGGTTGCAACTCCTGGTAGGCAGCATTGACTGGCAAAGGCTGGGTGAAGTCCTGAAAATTGCGGTTCAGGTCAACGTTTTCATGCGTGGCACGGCGAATGTGTGAAAAGCCGTAGGGATTCAGCGCATGAATGTAGAGCACGGCAACGCCGCTGGCCTTCGCTTTTGCGCGCCACTCGGTGTCGTGCAGCGCAAACACCTGCACCCCCGAGCCGCAATAACCCTCTACGCCATGGCAGGCACTGCTGACCATCAGCAAAGACGTCGCATCGGGCTCGCCCTCAAGCACCACGTCCATGGCCAGCACTTCGCCGTCACGCCCTGTTTCCGGGTGCAGGTGCGACTCAACTGTCAAACCGGCAGCGTCTGCCGCTGCCAGAAACTGGCTTCTGGCAGCAGCATAGCTGCCAGAAAAAGCATCAACGGCATTGATCATGCAGCATCTGCCTTGAGCCAGCCTTCGGCCAGGCTGACCCAGAAGGTCGCGCCCAGCGGGATCAGGTCATCATTGAAGTCGTAACTCGGGTTGTGCAACATGCACGGCCCGCCGCCATGGCCCATTTCGCGATGCGCTCCGTCGCCGTTGGCAATGAAAACGTAAGCACCCGGCGTGGCTTGCAGCATGTAGGAAAAGTCTTCCGCGCCCATGGTCGGTTCCTGGGGCATCACGTTTTCCGAACCCACGATGTCGGCCATGATCTTGCGCGCAAAGTCGGTTTCGCCGGGGTGGTTGATGGTGGGTGGGTAGTTGCGTGTGAACTCGAATTCGCATTCAGCCTCATGTGCAGCACAGGTGTGCTCGGCGATCTGTTTCATGCGTTTTTCAATCAGGTCCAGCACTTCAATGGTGAAAGTGCGTACCGTGCCCCGCAACTCGCAGCTGTCCGGAATCACGTTGGTGGCCTCACCGGCATGAATCATGGTGACCGAGATAACGCCAGCATCGACTGGTTTTTTATTGCGGCTGATGATGGTCTGAAAGGCCTGCACCATCTGGCAGGCCACGGGTACCGGGTCAATACCGTTGTGCGGCAGTGCCGCGTGGGCGCCCTTGCCACGTATGGTGATCTTGAACTCGTTGCTTGAAGCCATGACCGGGCCGGTGCTGGCTGCAAACTTACCGACTTGCATGCCAGGCCAGTTGTGCATCCCAAACACAGCATCCATCGGGAACTTTTCAAACAGGCCGTCCTTGATCATTTCGCGCGCACCGCCGCCGCCTTCTTCAGCCGGTTGAAAAATCAGATACACGGTACCGTCAAAATTGCGGTTTTTTGCAAAATGCTGGGCCGCTGCCAGCAGCATGGCGGTGTGGCCATCGTGGCCACAGGCATGCATTTTCCCGGGGTGCTTGCTGGCATGCTCAAAGGTGTTGAACTCCTGCATCGGCAAGGCGTCGATGTCTGCACGCAGGCCGATAGCACGCTTTGAGGTGCCGTTTTTGACAATGCCCACCACACCGGTAGTTCCCATGCCACGGTGAATGGGAATACCCCACTCCGTAAGTTTTTGAGCCACTACATCTGCCGTCCGCACTTCTTTAAAACACAGTTCGGGGTGGGCATGGATGTCGCGGCGAACCGCTGCAATGCCAGCGGCCTGCGTGACGATGGAGTCGATGATTTTCATTAAAAACCTTTGGTTGGTTAAACGTTCGTGCCGCCCGGTCATAAAGTTTGAAACAGGACGGTCTGGTTGTCGTGCAATGCGGTTGTAGTCTGACAGATCTGGCTTTTTGCTGTCAACGTTGGTCAGATGCACGGTTGCTTGCGGATGCACCAAAAAAACGCATTCCAGTGCATGTTGGCCTTGCGATTGGACATTATTACTTGACGTACGGCTTCTTTAGAACTCAAGTAAACCCGAATGCGGGCATGGCACTTGCTCTGCTAGCATCTGGATCAAACTTTTTTGGTATTTGATGCTCGCTTTTATTCTGCGTCGGCTCATTCAGGCTGCGCTTGTGATGATCATCGTGGCTTTTATTGCTTTCATGCTGTTCCAGCATGTGGGGGATCCTGTGGTGTTCCTGCTGGGCCAGGATGCAACGCCCGACCAGATACGGCAGCTGCGCGTCGATCTTGGACTGGACCGGTCCTTCGTGGTCCAGTTCTGGCATTTCTTGATCAACGCGGTGCAGGGCGAGTTTGGCCTCAGTTTGCGCCAGGGGGCCAAAGTCTCCCGCTTGCTGGCCGAGCGCTTTCCGGCAACGCTTGAGCTGGCCCTGGTAGCGGCATTTCTGGCGCTGGCGGCCGGTATTCCGATGGGCGTTTATGCCGCCTTGCGACGCGGCAGTTTTGGCAGCCAGTTCCTGATGACCGTATCTTTGCTGGGTGTGTCGCTGCCCACCTTTCTCATCGGCATCGTCCTGATTCTTGTTTTTTCGGTCAACCTGGGCTGGTTTCCCAGCTTTGGCCGGGGCGAGACTGTGCAGATTGGCTGGTGGACAACAGGCCTTCTGAAGGCCAAAGGCTGGCACCATATCGTGATGCCCGCAGTCACGCTGGCCATTTTTCAGCTGACACTCATCATGCGGCTGGTTCGCGCTGAAATGCTTGAAGTGCTTCGCACCGACTACATCAAATTTGCCAGGGCCAGGGGACTGTCAAACCGCGCCATTCATTTTGGCCACGCCCTGAAAAACACGCTGGTGCCCGTGATGACAATCACCGGTCTTCAACTGGGAGGGCTGATTGCCTTTGCCATCATCACCGAAACCGTTTTCCAGTGGCCGGGCATGGGGTTGCTTTTCATTCAGGCCGTCACTTTTGCCGACATTCCTGTCATGGCGGCCTACCTTTGCCTGATCGCGCTGATCTTTGTGGTCATCAATCTCGTGGTCGATCTGCTTTATTTTGCAGTTGACCCGCGTCTGCGTATGGGCGGCGCTCATTGATGTTTTTCTGACCAACCCCACGTTTGATATTTTCGACACGCTCGACGCTACTGCATTCCAGCCCGCCTTCTTTCAACCCAGGAGTTCCCGATGATATTCACAAGAAAATTTCTGCCTGTTGCCGTCACGCTCGCACTGTCTGCTGCGTCTTTCGGCGTATCCGCGCAAACCATACGCATTGCCAACCAGGGCGACGCTCTCTCCATGGACCCCCATTCACTGCAGGAAACCTTGCAACTGAGCACGACCAGCAACGTCTATGAGCCGCTCATTGGACGTAACAAAGACTTGTCACTGGCTCCCGCACTTGCAACCTCCTGGAAACAGACCTCACCGACCGTCTGGCGCTTTGAATTGCGCAAAGGCGTGCAGTTCCATGACGGCACGCCGTTCACGGCGGATGACGTGCTGTTCTCGCTCAAGCGCGTCGCGGGCGAGGGTTCGGACATGAAGAGCAATGTCAACGACATCAAGGAAGTGCGCAAGGTCAATGACTTTACTGTCGATATTGAAACCAAGGCACCGTTTCCCATCCTGCCCCAGCAGTTATCCAATACTTACATTATGAGCAAGAAGTGGTGCGAAGACAACCAGGCGGTGCTGCCAGTGGACCGGCGCAAGGGCATTGAAAACGCCGCATCATTTCGCGCCAATGGCACGGGCCCGTACCGCTTGCGTGAGCGCCAGCCAAACATCCGCACCACCTTCACCCGCAACGGCAACTATTGGGGAAAGATTGACGGTAACGCCTCTGAAATCATCTTTACACCGATTTCCAATGATTCAACCCGCGTCGCGGCCCTGCTTTCAGGTGAAATTGATGTGATGGAGCCCGTGCCGGTTCAGGATATCGAGCGCATTAACAGCGGTGCGAACACCAAGGCGCTGGTTGGGCCGGAACTGCGTACGATTTTCCTGGGCATGGACCAAAAACGCGATGAACTATTGTATTCAAGTGTCAAGGGCAAAAACCCGTTCAAGGACAAGCGCGTCAGGCAGGCGTTCTACCAGGCAATTGATATTGACGGTATCAAGCGCACGGTCATGCGTGGTGCCTCAAGCCCGACTGCATTGATGATCGGTCCAGGCGTCAACGGTTTTACAGCAGAGCAGAACAAACGCCTGCCTTTCGACGTTGAGGCGGCAAAAAAACTGATGGTTGATGCAGGCTACCCGAGCGGGTTTGAGCTCACCATGAACTGCCCGAACGACCGATACGTCAACGACGCACGCATTTGCCAGGCTGTAGCGGCCAACCTGTCCCGCATCAACGTCAAGATCAATCTGGTTGCTGAAACCAAGGGCACATATTTCCCGAAGATTTTGCGGCGCGACACCAGTTTTTATCTGCTAGGCTGGACACCAGCGACTTACGATGCCCACAATTCGCTCAATGCCTTGACATCCTGCCCGGATGACAAGGGCGCAGGCCTGTTCAACCTGGGCGCTTACTGCAACCCCAAACTCGACGAGCTGACCCGGGCCATCCAGTCCGAGAATGACCAGACCAAGCGCAACGCGCTGTTCAAGGAGGCGTTTGACATACACGCCGCCGATATTGGTCACCTGCCAATGCATCAGCAGGCGCTTGCCTGGGGTGTGAACAAGAAGATTGACCTGGTGCAGCTGGGGGACAACTACATGCCCTTCAAATGGATGAGCATCAAGAAATAACTTTTCTGCAAACTGTGCGGGGGC
>JBBRMH010000169.1:0-8403 GCA_038230935.1 Burkholderiales bacterium
CGTGCTGGCCTGGCCACTGCCCAGGGCGTGCGCTGGTCCAGCGAAGGCACGGGCGAGTTTGAGGTCAGCGAGATTGAGCGGGCTGAGCGTGGCACCAGCATCACGCTGCACCTGAAAGAAGACGCGCAGGACTACCTGAACGCCTACAAGCTCAAGGGCATCATCAACAAATACTCTGACCACATCTCATTGCCCATCCTGATGGAAAAAGAAGAGTGGAAGGACGGCGAACTCATCTCTGCGACCGACCCGGAAGGCGGCCGCCAGCCCGGCGGCATGGCCAAAACCGGCGAATGGGAAACCGTCAACCAGGCCGCAGCCCTGTGGACGCGCGCCAAAAAAGACATCACGCAAGCCCAGTACGACGAGTTTTACAAACAGATCAGCTACGACCAGAACCCGCCGCTGGCCACCACGCATAACCGGGTTGAAGGCGCCACCGAATACACGCAGTTGCTGTTTATCCCCAGCAAAGCGCCAATGGACATGTTCAACCGCGACAAGGCCACGGGCGTGAAGCTGTACGTCAAGCGCGTTTTCATCATGGACGACGCGCAGGCGCTGCTGCCGACGTATCTGCGGTTTGTCAAAGGCGTGGTGGACTCAAGCGATTTGCCGCTGAACGTCTCGCGCGAGTTGCTGCAGGAAAGCCGCGCTGTTAAAGCCATCCGTGAAGGCTGCACCAAGCGCGTGCTCGGCATGATTGAAGACCTGGCCAAACACAACACGCTGCCAGCGGCCTCTAGCGATGGTGTTACCGATGTCATCACAGACGAAGACAAGGCGCAGGTCGGCAAGTTCGACACTTTCTATACCGAGTTTGGCGCGGTACTCAAAGAAGGTCTGGGCGAAGACTTTGCCAACCGTGACCGCATTGCCAAGCTGCTGCGTTTTGCCTCTACCCATTCCGTTCGGGCTGAGCCGCCTGTTCTGAGCACGGTCGAAGGGGTCGAAGCCGCACCTGGTACTTCGACAAGCTCAGTGCGAACGGGTGAGATGGTCAGCTTTGCCGACTACAAAGCCCGCATGAAGGACGGCCAGGACGCGATTTACTACATCACCGCTGACACGCTGGCCGCTGCCAAAAGCAGTCCACAACTTGAAATCTTCCGTAAAAAAGGCATTGAAGTGCTGTTGATGGCGGACCGCGTGGACGAGTGGGCGCTGAACTACCTGCACGAGTTTGACGGCACGCCGTTGCAGTCCGTCGCCAAGGGCGCGGTCGATCTGGGCAAGCTGCAGGACGACGACGAGAAAAAAGCCGCTGAAGAAGCGCAAACCCAGTTCAAGCCGATTCTTGACAAGCTCAAAGAGGCCCTGAAAGACAAGGCCAGCGACGTGCGCGCCACCAGCCGTCTGGTTGATTCACCCGCCTGCCTGGTTGTGCAGGACGGCGACATGTCCACCCAGCTCGCCCGCATGCTCAAGCAGGCCGGGCAGTCTGTGCCTGAAGTCAAGCCGATTCTGGAGATCAATGCCCAGCACCCGCTGGTCAAAAAGCTGGAGGCGAGTGTGGACGGCAGCAATTTCGATGACCTGGCCAACATTCTGTTCGACCAGGCGCTGCTGGCAGAAGGCGGCATGCCGGCGGACCCTGCAGCCTATGTGAAGCGGGTGAACGCGTTGCTGGTGTAAGTCTTTAACCGCCTGCCCTCCGCAGGCGAGGCCATTGAGCCGCGCCTGGCCTGCAGAGGAGCTGTTTTAACGCCACAATGCTATTAATTAAATAGCGGGTAGCCCTGGAAGATACTGCCCTGCAAGCAGATTTCATTGCGTTTGGTGTGATGCAGCCTATCCCTCATGGAGGGCAACCCAGACCACACTTTTCACAGCAAAACGGCCTCGATGGGGCGCCGCATCGACAAAGGTGCTGCAGGTCCCCGGCCAAATCGCACTACCAGGTCAGGCCGCTGGTTGCCCGCCTGCAGTCCCAGCCAGGACGCAAACTGCGTGCGCACAGCGGCAACCTCAACAGGTTGATTCAAGAAAGCATTGCGAATGCCCAGCGCGGTGGCTTGCAGCGCGAAACGTTCGTAGCAGCGCCCCACCTCGACCCAATGCGCCTTGTCGTTTTTCTCTGATACAAAGACGGCGATACCTGCCGAGTTGCGGATTTGCCGCGCGTACTTTTCATTTTCGGTTTTTGCTGTGAAAAACAAGTGCATCATCGGGCTGCCCAGCCAGCGCGGCACGACAGGGTTGCCGCTTGTGCCGGTGAACAAGCCATCTCCTGTACGCAGGGCTTCATCAGAGCTGAAGCGTATCCAGGATGTCAGCTCGGCTACAAATGCTGCATCGTTCATCTGTGCCGTGTTGCCCGCCACCACGTAGTCAAGCACGCTTTCAATAGCTGGGCGGGCGGTTAGCAGCCGCACGCTCACGCCTTTTCCAGTTCCTGCGCGTTCCAGCAAACGCAATTCGTCGTTTGTCAGCGGCTTGCCGTCGTAGTCGGTGCGGCTGCATTGCCGCTCGGCGATGGCCCGGAACAGAGGTGATGTGACAGCCTTCGTCGTCTCCAGATGACAGGCAATGCTGCCGCCGGTGCCTGAAAGTGCGGTGGTGTTAAAGCCATTGGCCAATGCGGCTTGCGCCAGGTTTTCGACAGCGCAGCCCAGCGATACAAACAGGTGGTGGTCGTCCGGGTCCACCGCCGCGCAGCGGCGCGACTGGTCGGGGGCAACCACGATGGCTTGGCTGTGGACCTGAAAGCGCCAGCACTGCGTGTTGTGACTCGACGGGGCCAGCGTTGCGTAGCGGACCAGTTCCCGGCGCACGGCCGCCGCATCGCCCATCATCAGCGTTGCAGGCTGCCTCAGCGTGCGTGCTGCATCTTGCTCGCTCTCGCCTGACGAGCATGCCAGCAAGGCAGGCGTTATGACCCCACTCAGTGCGGTGCCCAGAAGCAGTTGCCGACGCATCACCATGGTGACTCCTTTGTTGATCGACGCATCATGTGAGAACGTCATCTGGCTGTCTGTACGCTCGGGCACACAAAAGCCGCCTTGCGTCTGTCTTGTAAAAATGGGTGTCCGGTGTGCGCTAGCGCACCGACAGATGTGATCGTTCAGATGCATCGTCCACATCATGAACACTGAAACTCAAACCATGTGCCAGCCTGCGAAGGCAAGCTGGCAAAGCCGGCAGAGCTCTTGTCAGGGCACGCTGTTGTCAATGGATCAGACCGCACAGCTGTCAGGCGTCAATGAGACTGACTTGCTAAGCCTGGTCGCATGCGGCGCGCTTGCACCCGCCATGCCGGGCGGGAAGCCCTACTTCTTTGACATCAGCTGTGTGATGAAGCTCCAGCGTGCGGACCGGGTTCGGCAGGACCTGGCCCTTGACCACCATGGTTTCGCGATGGCTTTAATGCTGTTCAATCAAATCACAAAGCTGGAAATGCAACTGCACAGCACGCAGCGTGACGGCTTGGTTGACGGCCTGAGTGATTCTTACGCCATGTGACGTCATGAAAAGGCTCGGCTGGACTGGTTTGGGCGTGGGCTTGGCGGCGGTTGCCGGTCTGGGGCTGGTTGCCCTTGGCAGTTCGCGCTGGCAGGCCGCTACCAGGGCGCAGGCGGCGCTGCTGGAAGCTGCCCGCGTGCCGATGTCTGCCGGGCGCTATGACGCACGTGAAATTAACGGCTTGCCCGCGCCAGTGCAGCGCTATTTCCGCGCTGTATTGAAGGACGGGCAGCCCCTTATCGCCACCGCAACGTTTGAGCTTGCGGGCCGTATCAACATGTCGGAGACAGGTGAGAACTGGAAACCGTTTACGTCCTGGCAACGCGCTGTGGTTCACCACCCCGGCTTTTTGTGGAACGGCAGTGTGGCCATGTTCCCCGGATTGATTGCGCATGTTCATGACAGTTACATCGCAGGTGTGGGTACGCTGCACGCAGCCATGCTGGGCCTGTTCACGGTGGCCAATGTGCAGGGCGGCGGTGAGCTGGCGCGCGGCGAGCTGATGCGCTACTTTGCCGAGTCGGTCTGGTACCCGACCGCGCTGCTGCCGAGCCAGGGCGTACGCTGGCAGGCCGTGGACGAGCGCTCGGCCAACGCTACGCTGGTAGATGGGCCGGTGCAAGTGACGTTGCTGTTCAGCTTCGACGAAGCCGGGCTGATCACGACAGTACACGCCGATGCGCGAGGTGCTGGTGTGGGCAAAGCCATGGTGATGCGGCCCTGGGATTGCAGCATGTCGGACTATCAGTGGCACCACGGCATGCTGGTGCCAACGCGGGGTGAGGTCAGCAAAGGAGGAAAGTCCTACTTCGTGGGCGACCTCACGTCGCTAGGCTATGCATTCGCGCCATGATCTGGCTGTATGCCGTCCAGTTTGCTGTGCCGCTGGTATGGGTGGGTAATTCCGGCAACACGGGCGAGCCGCATCTGCACATTCACGCGCAAGGAATCGGCCCGGTCGGCGCACCGCTGGGGGGTGATCCCCGGCCAGTCAATTTCAACGGTCGCTTTGCGGTGCGCGGCGACAGAATCGAGATGCCATGAATCAACAAACACACCGGGTTTTCCATGCTATTTCACGCTGGCAGTCTGCCTGCCTGGCGCTTGCCAGCGTGCTTTTCTGGCTGGCATCCGGGCTGGCCAACCCAGCAAGTGCGACGGTTTTCCGATGGGAAGATGATCAGGGCACGACCCACTATTCAGAAATCGTGCCCGAGCGATACCGGAGCGTCGCAAAACCCGTCGATGTCACAACGACCGATCCGACTGCCAAACAGCGCGAGGACGCTATCCGGCGAGCGCAAAAGGAAAAAGCCAAGGCAGACGCCATCAACCCCGATCTCCGTCCGCTCTCTGTCGGTACGCCGAGCGTTACGCCCCAACCAGTCGTCAAACGACCTGCCAGAGTGCCCACCGACCAGACAGATTGCGACACCTGGCAGCGCTTGTATGAGGACAGCATGGAATGCTTTGGCCCCTACAGGACGGTGAACGGCATCAAACCAGAGGCTTTTGAGGCTTGCAACGTGGTGGCTGAGCCGCCTCAAGACCGCTGCAGGATGGTTATACGTTGATGACGAGAGCCTGTTTTGCGGTCAAACGCCAGGCACGAGTTGCAGGCTTTGCCAGGCCGCTGTGCGCGTGAACCTACGCTGGACGGCCTTCGCTGCCCTCGGACTGGCCCTCGCAGGCGAGGTGCTGCTCAAGCCACCGGAGCGGCCATGACCAGCGAGCGCGTTGCAGGCCACGAAGCGAGCCCCTCTACGGCTTGCCTGCTGACGTTTTTTACCCTGGCATTTGTCTGGTCCTGGGTGTGCTGGTGGCTTGCCCCCACGCTGGAGGCTGATACGCCCGTTCTGGCCACCGTGCTGTCATTGACAGGTGGCTTTGGGCCAAGCCTTGCGGCACTGGCGATGGTCACCTATTGCAACGGCACGGCAGGCCTGCGCCGCTGGTTGAAGCGTTGCATGCAGTTGCGTGTGGGCTGGCGCTGGGCTTTGTTGGCGTTCTTGTTTCCCGCTGTATTCATGAGGCTTGCGGCGGTTATTCATGTTGCACTGGGAGGTACCCTGCCAGCTTCACCGGTGGCAGGTCACATGGGGATGACGGCGGTCAATTTTGGGCTGATTTTTTTGGTGGGCGGGCCGCTGGGCGAGGAGTTTGGCTGGCGCGGCTATGCGCAGCCAGCTTTGCAAAAGCGCTGGGGCTGGCGCGTGGCCAGTTTGCTGCTGGGTATGTTGGGCGTTTTGGCACCTGCCGCTGTTTTTCATCGCAGGCAAAGTGCAGAGCCATCAGCCGATGGGACTGTATGCGCTGAGTGCCATGGCTTTTTCGGTGCTGTTCGCGTGGCTGCTTGACCGGAGTCGGGGCAGCCTGGTACCCGTTTTGATGCTGCACACCGCAGTCAATGCCTGGTCATTGATCATTCCGGTGATGGTGCTGCCAGATGGCAGCAATCTCAGGCTTTTTCAGATCGTTGTCGGTATTTTGGTAATGGTGGCTGGTGCGCTTTTGTGGGGTAGCGGGCTGGCATGTAGCAAGGGCATGAATCGTGCGTAAGATTGTGTTGCCTGGCAAGAAAAATGTCAGCGTATTACCTTTCAGACTTGACCCATACCGGCGCGCTCACCTGCCACCGGGCAGACGCTTTGAGGAGTGACATGTTTGCTGCTGATCCAAAAACCAGCCGTGAACTGAGGGTGCAGGTTGGGTATTCAACCGATGCGAAACGGGACGCACCCACACGCTTTGTTCCATTTTCAGATTGGACAGAGGCGGTTGCCATTCGTCCATGCCAGAAATACTGACGAATCATCAGCTCGCCGCGCCATGCCTGCATCGGTAGCCAGCTCCTGCAGCTCATTATGGCGGTGGCAGCATCAATTCCTGAAAAATCAGGCTGGCGACCGTGGATGGCCTGTTTTGTGAGGCTGGTTTTGGGTACGATATATAGGCTGATGCAGTTCTATTTTTATGCTTTTGACTGGCGCCGACTGGATTTCCGTCTGGTGCTGAGTGCCTGCAGTAACACCGGAGCAAGCCCCATGAACATCACTACTGGCCGCCCTGTCACCATGGGCCCGCGCGGCATGGTTACTTCCCCGCACGCCCTGGCCTCGCAGGCCGGCATTGACGTGCTGCGGGCTGGCGGCTCAGCCGTTGACGGGGCGATTGCCACCGCTGCGGCGCTTGCCGTGCTCTACCCGCACATGACCGGCCTGGGCGGCGATGCCTTCTGGCTCATCCACGATGCAAAAACGGGAGCCGTGCGCTACCTCGACGGCGGCGGCCGGGCAGCCGCTGGTGCCAGCATCGACTGGTTTGCCAGCCGCGGCCACGAGGTAGTGCCGTTTCGGGGCATCCTGCCGGCGACGCTCACCACACCGGGCGCAGTAGCCAGTTGGGGCGAGGCACACACCGCCTACGGCCGCTTGCCGCTGGCGCGCTGCCTGCAAAGCGCCATCGACTACGCGCAGTGCGGCTTCCCGGTCACAGAACGTCTGGCCGGCTGGATCGACACCGTGCAGGCTGACCTGGCACCGCACCCCGAGACCTGTGCCATTTTTATGCCTGACGGCAAGGTACCGCGCGCTGGCAGCAAGCTCACCAACCCCAACCTTGCGCGTACTTTGCAAGCCGTGGCCGAGCACGGGCCTGCCGGCTTTTATGGCGGTTCGGTGGGCGCTGAGCTGGCGCGCTTCTCAAGCGCCAGCGGCGGCTTCTTCACGCATGCTGACTTGTTAGCGCAGACTGCGCGCTGGGGCGAACCGCTCAAAGGCAGCTACCGGGACGTGACCCTTTACGAGACCCCGGCACCGACCCAAGGTTTCACGGTGCTGGAGATGCTGAACTTGCTGGAGCCGTTCGAGTTGCACCGGCAGCCCTTCCTCGGCCCCGAGCCTGCGCATCTGATGGTGCAGGCCAAGCAGGTGGCTTACCACGACCGCGACCGCTTCCTGGGCGACCCGCTGTTTGTCGATGTACCGATGCAGCAACTGATCTCCAAAGCCCATGCCGACAGCCGCCGCAGTCTGATGGACCCCGCGCGTGCGCTGCCATGGGACCGCGTGCCGTCGTATGGCAGCTTGAGCGGCGACACCGTCTATATTGCCGTTGTTGACGACGAGGGCAACGCGGTCTCGCTCATTCACAGCCTGTACGGCGTGTTCGGCTCGGGTGTGGTGGCCGGTAACACCGGCGTGCTGCTGCAAAACCGCGCCGCCTACTTCTCGCTGGACCCGGCGCACCCCAACTGCCTGGCGCCTGGCAAGACGCCGCTGCACACGCTGATTGCGTCGCTGGGCTTTCGTCATGGCAAGCTGTGGAGCGTGGTTGGCTGTATGGGTGCCGACGGCCAGCCGCAGATTCACCTGCAGACCTATGTCAACCTGATCGACCACGGCAAAAATATCCAGGAAGCGCTGGAAGCCCCGCGCTGGCTGTCAGGGCGCTTTGCGCTGGGCGAAGCGCGCGACACGCTGCATATCGAGGCGCGCTTTCCTGCCGCCACCCTGGACGAGCTGGCGCGCCGCGGCCACCTCCTCAATCGTTGGGGCGACTGGAACGAGCTGGCCGGGCATGCGCACGGTATCGTCATCGACCCCGACAGCGGTATGCGCTACGGCGGCTCCGATCCGCGCAGCGACGGCGCCGCAGCGGGATACTGAATGCAGCGTTGAACCGACACTGCGCAAATTGCCCAGAGCCAGGCCCGACAAGCCGGCAAACGCAAAGCCAGATATTGCCCTGTTCAGTCTGGTGAAGGAGGAGCATTTAACTCCTATTGATCTGAAAATGGAATTAGCCAGGACTTACGCATTGAAGCAGAGCAAAAAAAGTGCTACCAAAGCAATTGTCTGCTGCACAAAGCTGGCACGCTTGTGCAAGATGAGAAAAATATCGCGCCCGGCCACAGCAAAATGCACACTACCGATGTACATA
>JBBRMH010000170.1:0-8346 GCA_038230935.1 Burkholderiales bacterium
ACCAGAATCGCGTCCGGATCTTCGCGCAGGGCGGACTTGAGCGCCGCGTTAAAGCTCAGGGTGTGGGGCCCCACTTCACGCTGGTTGATCAGGCATTTTTTGGACTCATGCACGAACTCGATCGGGTCTTCAACCGTCAGGATGTGACCGTATTCGGTTTCGTTCAAAAAGTTCACCATCGCGGCCAGCGTGGTCGATTTGCCCGAGCCTGTGGGGCCGGTCACCAGCACCATGCCGCGCGGCTTGAGCGCAAGATCACCAAAAATTTTCGGCGCATTGAGCTGCTCAAGCGACAAAATTTTGGAAGGAATCGTCCGAAGTACGGCACCAGCGCCCCGGTTGTGGTTGAAAGCATTCACCCGAAAGCGTGCCAGGCCATCAATTTCAAACGAGAAATCAACCTCCAGAAACTCTTCATAGTTTTTGCGCTGGGTGTCGTTCATGATGTCGTAGATCATGGCGTGGACCTGCTTGTGGTCCAGCGGCTCGACGTTGATGCGCCGCACGTCACCGTGGACACGGATCATGGGTGGCAGGCCCGCTGACAAATGCAAATCAGAAGCCTTGTTTTTGACGCTGAAGGCCAGCAGCTGGGTAATGTCCATCCCGAAAAATCCTTAAATCTGATGAAAGCCGGGCAAGCGCGGAAAGCGCTCTCTGGTTTAGGGTTTACAGTTGGATTATGACCATGATTGTGCGTAACCTCCAGCTTGTCCGCGACCGGATAACAAGTGCCTGCGAAGCCGCCGGGCGCAAGCCAGCAGGCGTTCACCTGCTGGCCGTGTCCAAAAAATTCGGGCCTGAAGCCGTGATCGAAGCGATTGACTGCGGCCAGCGCGCTTTTGGTGAAAACTACATTACCGAAGGCGTTGAAAAAATCCTGGCGCTGCAGGCCTGGCAGGCAGCCCAGTCTGAACCGCTGGACGCACCCCTTGAGTGGCACTGCATCGGGCCGGTGCAAAGCAACAAGACCCGCCTGGTTGCCGGGCATTTTGACTGGGTACAGTCCGTGGACCGCCTGAAAATCGCCCAGCGCCTGAGCGAGCAACGCCCGCCGCACTTACCGCCGCTGCAGGTGTGTCTGCAGGTCAACCTCGACGGCGGGGCCAACAAATCAGGCGTGGCACCGGACGAGCTGCCAGCGCTGGTGCAAGCGGTGGCCGGTTTGCCGCGCCTGCGCCTACGCGGCCTGATGACCATCCCCGAGCCTGCTATTGATTTTGAAGCAGCTTGTGCAGTCCATGCGCGGTCCAGAGCACTTTTTAATCAAATAAACGGCGCTGGCCTCCTGTCAATCCCCATGGATACCCTGTCGATGGGCATGACGGCTGACCTCGAAGCGGCCATTGCCTCCGGCAGCACCATGGTGCGTGTGGGCACGGCTATTTTTGGCGACCGCAGTTGAATCAGGCTTGAATCGCCCCGCCTGCGCTTTCTGGCTATTTTTTCGGCAGGGCGATGGGCTTGACAGCGCCGCAATCTGAGTCCAGCCATTTGCCAGACGAGTCAATCGTCATGGACTTGGGTGTTCCTTGCGCCGATGAGTTGATCTTCATTTTCATGCTGTAGGCGTTGTCGCCCGAGAAGCTGAACTGACCCTCGCCGTTTGAGGGCGGGTTAGTGCAGGTGAACTTCATGGTCATGCCGCGGCTGGTTTTGTCGCTCGTGGTGGTGGTGCAGTCACCCTGGTGCTGCACAGGCAATTCGCCCCGCTCGGCCATTTCCTTGGTAACGCACACTTTGGCAACCATGCCCGTGCCATTGACACCCAGCGACACGCCCTGCCTGGACATCATTTCTTCCATCATCTTGCGCTGCTCTGGGGGCATGCTGGCCATCTGCTGTTGCATCTTGGCCATGGCCTGCTCCATTTCGGGACTGCCGCCCATTTTGCTGGTACTTTCCCAGAGCCCCGGCTTCATGGTCTGCGCCTGTACAGAGGCTCCCGCCACAGTCAGTACGGCTGTGACAAGCCAGAAAAGTTTGCGTGAATTCATGACGGCTCCTGGTGGTTGGGTTGAAAGTGCAGACGATTATTCGCCAGTTGGCGGGCACTTGCAAGCTGCCAGCACACCGACGCTTGCGGTGGCTTTCTCGTGGCTGTCAAACCATCAACCAGAAAACCTTCAACGCAGAGGCGCAAAGTACGCAGAGGACCGCAGAGCTAAAACATGCCTTACACCCCCAACGCCAGCCGCGTGGTGTTTTTCACCTCTTCCATCACCGCATAGGTCCGCGTTTCGCGCACACCGGGCAACTGCCACAGCACCGTGCCTGCAAACGCGCGGTAAGCCATCATGTCGGCCATGCGGGTTTTGAGCAAATAGTCAAAACCGCCCGCCACCATGTGGCACTCCGAGATTTCATGGTGGACCTGCACCGCCGCCTTGAAAGCCTCAAACACATTGGGTGTGGTGCGGTCCAGCAGCACCTCGACAAACACCATCATGCCCGCACCCAGCTTGAGCGGGTTCAGCAGCGCCTCATAACCCAATATATAGCCGTCACGCTGCAGGCGCTGCACCCGCGCCAGCACGGCTGTCGGTGACAAGGCCACGCTTTCGGCCAGCTTCAGGTTGGAGATGCGGCCGTCACGCTGCAAAACATTCAAAATGCGCAGGTCGATGCGGTCTATACCGTGTATATCTTGGGCTATTGGCTGCATGGGTAGTGAATTGTTTTTTTAATCGCCTGAATTTAGCGAAAAACTCACTTTATTTCAAGCCATCATTAGTGCATTCATCAATGTTTCACGGAGTCAGACATGCGCGCCCTTTTCCAGCAACCTCAGCAAGCCCAGCAACCCCAACGCCTGCCCTTTCCCTACCGGCCTGAAGCGGGTGTGGTCTCGCATTTATTGAGTGGTCTGAGCGGTGCCCTGGACTGGGCCGCCGCCGCCCAGTCCGCCCAGCCCTGGGTACAAGCCGTGCGTGACAACCCGCCACCCTTCTGGGCGATGGAAAGCCTGCTCAAGGAATACCCGATATCGAGTGCTGAAGGACTGGCCCTGATGCGCCTGGCCGAGGCGTTGCTGCGCGTGCCCGATGCAGAAACCGCCATTGCCCTGACAGCCGACCAGCTGGGCCGTGCCGACTTTGCGGGCAGCGGTGACAAAGCACTGGCCCGGTTGTCGTCCAGCGCGATTGCCTTGTCGAAAAAGTTTTTACCCTCGTCGGATGACGCAGGGGTTGAGTCGCCGGGTCTGTTCCACAAAATCGGCTCGCGTACCGTGGTAGCTGCTACCTTGCGCGCGGTGCAGTTGCTGGGCCGCCAGTTTGTGCTGGGCCAAACCATCAACGAAGCGATGAATGAAGCCACCAGCGCCAAAAAGAAGCTGGCCAATCTGCGTTTCAGCTATGACATGCTGGGTGAAGGCGCACGCACCGACATTGATGCGCTGAACTACCTTGCCAGCTACACCAACGCTATTAAATCAATAGCTGGTGGCGCACGCAAAGACTGCCCTACCGAGCAAAATGACGGTATATCCATCAAGCTCAGCGCCTTGCACCCGCGCTATGAAGATGCCCAGCAGGCGCGTGTGATGGCCGAGCTGGTGCCTCGCGTCTGGGGGCTGTGCGTGCTGGCTGCCAACGCCAATATCAACCTGACGATTGACGCTGAAGAAGTGGACCGGCTGGAGCTGTCACTCGATGTGTTTGAAGCCCTGGCCGCCAAGGTGGCTGAGCATTGCCCCGCCTGGCAGGGCTTTGGCCTGGCCATGCAGGCCTACCAGACCCGCTCGCTTGATTTGATCCAGCACGTCATTGCCATTGGCCGAAAATACAAACTGCGCCTGATGTGCCGCCTGGTCAAGGGCGCGTACTGGGACTCTGAAATCAAGCGCACCCAGGAGCTGGGCCTGCCGCACTACCCGGTGTTCACACACAAGCACCACACCGATGTGTGCTACCTGGCTTGCGCCAAGGCGATGCTGGACGCGCCCGACGCGGTGTACCCACAGTTTGCCGGGCACAACGCGGGCACCATCGCGGCAATTTTGCAGATGGCATCGCGTGTGGTGCGCTCTGGCGAAGGCGCCGATTTGCTCCCTCGCCCCTCCGGGGAGAGGGCTGGGGTGAGGGGCGCACCCGCATCCGCCAGCGCACAGTTTGAGCTGCAGCGCCTGCACGGCATGGGCGAAGGCATCTTCCGCGAAGTGCTTAAAAACCCGTTAATCAGTTGCCGCGTGTATGCCCCGGTTGGCTCACACCGTGATTTGCTGGCTTACCTGGTGCGCCGCCTGCTGGAAAACGGTGCCAATTCCTCGTTTGTGCACCAACTGGCAGATGAATCGGTCGGCATGGATTTGCTGCTCACATCGCCGCTGCGTTTGGAACCCGAGCCTTCTTTGCCGCTGCCGGTACATCTGTTTGGACCAGCCCGCAAAAACAGCAGTGGCCTGGACCTGACGGTAGAGACCATGCGCGCGCCGTTGCGGGCCGCATGGACGTCAACCGCCGTTCCCGTCGTGCCGTTGTTTGATGTCAAATCGACCGCCAGCGCAGTCAATACGGGCGCTACCAGCTATAAAAAGTGGAGCAAGCAACCCGTGGCCGAGCGTGCCCGCATCCTGCGCACTGCCGCTGACGCGCTGGAGCAGCAGCTGCCCGTGTTCTGCACGCTGCTCGTCAAAGAGGCGTTTAAAACCTGGGGCGATGCAGTGTCGGAAGTGCGCGAGGCAGCAGACTTCTTGCGCTACTACGCCAACGAGGCCGAGCGCATCATGGCCCCCATCGCCATGCCCGGCCCGACGGGTGAAACCAACGAGCTGCGCCTGACGGCACGCGGCGTGTGGGTCTGTATCAGCCCTTGGAACTTTCCGCTGGCGATTTTCATGGGTCAGGTGGCCGCAGCACTGGCCACAGGCAACACCGTACTGGCCAAGCCTGCCGAGCAAACGCCCGGCGTGGCGTTACAAGCTGTTCGCCTGCTGATTGAGGCGGGTGTGCCTGAAGGCGCGCTGCAGCTGCTGCACGGCCCCGGTGAAACGGTGGGTGCCGCGCTGGTCGCTGCACCACAGGTAGCCGGTGTGGTGTTCACCGGCTCGACCCAGGTCGCCAAAATCATCCAGCGCGCCCTGGCCGCCAAAGACGGACCCATGGTGCCACTGATTGCAGAGACCGGTGGCATCAACGCCATGCTGGTCGATTCCAGCGCGCTGCCCGAGCAGGTTCTAGATGCCGTAGTGCAAAGCGCGTTTCGCTCCGCCGGCCAGCGCTGCTCGGCCCTGCGCCTGCTGTGCGTGCACGAAGGCATTGCCGACCGCATGATCGAGATGATTCAGGGTGCCGCCAGAGAGCTGGTGCTGGGCGACACGGCTGACCTGGCCACCGACGTTGGCCCGGTGATTGACAAAGAGGCGTTTGACAATATCCAGCGGCATATCCAGCGCCTGAATAAGGAGTCAAAAATGCTTCTGGGGCAGCAAATACGTGGGCAAACCGCTATTGATTCAATAGCAACGACAACTACAGGCTCAAACCCTGCCGCCGTCCCCAACCTGATCGCCCCGGCAGCGTTTGAGATTGCCAGCCTGGCCCATGTCAAAGACGAAATTTTCGGCCCCGTGCTGCAAATCGTACGCTGGGGCAGTGGCGAGCTCAGAGATGCAGAAACCGTCATCGACCAGATCAACGCCCTCGGCTACGGCCTGACGCTGGGCATCCAGACTCGCATCGACTCACGCGCCCAGGCTCTGGCCGCACGCGCCCATGTCGGCAATATTTACATCAACCGCAACATGATTGGCGCGGTGGTGGGCGTGCAGCCGTTTGGCGGTGAGGGCTTGAGTGGCACCGGCCCCAAAGCGGGTGGGCCGCATTATCTGTACCGGTTTTGTGCCGAGCAGACGGTGACGGTGAATACGACTGCCGCTGGGGGGAATGCGGCTTTGCTGGCGGGGTGAGTGGGATTCGTGGCGTTCAGTTGTTGGCGGGTTCAAGACGGTATCTGACCCCCAGTGCCTTATTTCTCCAATTTCCCGATCTGTTTGCAATTCCGTAAACCATAGATTACATTTCACCCATGTTTCAAGTCCTTCGCACCGCCGACTTTGATGCGTGGCTAAGTGCATTACGGGACAAAGTTGGGCAAAAACAGATTTTGGCGAGGCTGACTCGACTGTCCTTGGGACACTGGGGCGACTGCAAACCGGTTGGCGGCGATGTTGTCGAACTTCGCATTCATAGCGGCCCAGGCTACCGCGTGTATTGCTGGAAAGACGGCCTCACCGTAGTGGTTGCACTGGGTGGGGGCGACAAGTCCAGTCAGGAGCGCGATATTGCCAAGGCCCAAGACATGGTCACATTTTTGAAGGAGTAATTTGATGAACCCCACCGCCGCCGCCCAACTAGGCATCAAGCCCTTTGAAGCCGCCGACTACCTGCAGTCTGACGAAGACTGCGCCCAGTATCTTCAGGCTTGTATTGACGAAGCACCAGAAGACACCGCCCTGTTCGCTAAAGCCGTTGGCGACATTGCACGGGCGCGTGGCATGATGCAGCTGGCCCGCGATACCGGTATGACCCGGGAAGGGCTGTACAAAGCCCTGGGCGAACAAGGCAACCCCAGCTTTGCAACGGTCGTCAAAGTGATCCACGCGCTGGGCTTGCAGTTCAATGTGGGTGCGCGCTCGTTGCAGCGCTGATTTTGGATGTTCATCGGTGGACTTGGATGGAGTTTGCTCCTCGATACCTCCAGCAATGCTCAACAGATGCGCCAATGCAAGACCTGACCCCATGATCTGGATCGACCCCATGATCTGCATGATCTGTGACCCCATGATCTGGGCATAGTTGAGATCAACAGCTGAGGTCAGATCGTCAAAATGCTATATTGCAAGACCTGGCCCCAGTATAGAAGATTGTTGTCGTCTAAATCTAGTTAGGGGAAAGCAATGGCTGCCAGTCCAGTGATCGCGCACAAATTTTCATTAGCGTTTGCATTTATCTCTCTGGCCTTAGTCGGAAGGTTTGCTCATGCAAGCGCTGGGACGTGTGGAAGTGATGCGGTAGAAGCCGTGGGGAGCTTCTTCAAGCTGGAAGCCTTCTACTACCCTTACGCCAAGGAAGACGGAAAACTCATTGCCGAATCCTGCAAGTTTTGGCCGACTGATCCTGCAAGAACTATTACCGCATTCGCTTATGACGGTGGAGGTCCCCAAAAGAAATTTCTTCTAGCTATAGTTAATTCAGAAACCAGTGAGGTTGCTTCCTCTTACAGTGACTCGTTGCCTGAAGAAGATGCAGCTACGAGAATAGGATATGAAAGTGTTCAGCTCGACACTGCCCCTTATATATTGTCGAAGGCGATCAGAGCGTTCGGTGTGGTGTATAGAATTAGGCTGGAGCCTTCTCGTATGGCGGAAAGCGGCACGGGCGACGAGCTACAACTGTTTGTAGCCGAAGGGAACCGCATTCGCCCAATATTCGATAGGCCTCTGCCGCTTTACTACTGGCGCAGAGAAATAACTGATTGCTCCGATTCATGCAGGGTCTTCGATACATATCTCACTGTCCAAGTCTTGAAGTCAGCCTCCAACGGCTTCTTTGACTTGAAGCTCACTGCGCGTAACGACGATGGTCCTGGAAGCCCGCAACCCAAGTCAAAGAGAACTCTCTCACACACCGTCAAATATGACGGGAAGAAATATAACCTCTCATCGTGGGCCTGGGACATAAGATTCTCATGTTGGTCTGACCCGTCTAGTTGCAGCGCCCCTAACAAATCGTTAGAGGCGGACGGCTCCGCCGCCGCTCAACTCGAACGTTAAAGCAAAAGAGGAGTAATGGGGTCAGGTCTTGCAAAATAGCATTTATGTACAGGAGTAATGGGGTCCAGGAGTAATGGGGTCAGGTCTTGCAAAATAGCATTTATGTACAGGAGTAATGGGGTCAGGTCTTGGAAGGAGTAATGGGGTCAGGAGTAATGGGGTCAGGTCTTGCAAAATAGCATTTATGTATAAAAATCAAGCATAGTTGAGATCAACAGCTGCGGTCAGACCGTCAAAATGCTACATTGCAGGACCAAAGGAGTAATGGGGTCAGGTCTTGCAAAATAGCATTTATGTATAAAAATCAAGCATAGTTGAGATCAACAGCTGCGGTCAGACCGTCAAAATGCTACATTGCAGGACCTGACCCAATACTGTTCACTGATGTTACGCAGCCCCACGGAGAAGCTGAAGTTCTGCATAGGCCTGTCGGGTGGCTTTGATAAGGAGCTTTGCTCGAAGCGCAAAGTGGTTAAGGTTGTGTTTCATCTTCAGGCACTCCAGTTTGAATACGGCATAAATTGCCATGAAGACGTGGTTGCACTGTGTCGTCACAGTGCGCGTTGGTGACT
>JBBRMH010000171.1:0-8155 GCA_038230935.1 Burkholderiales bacterium
TCGGGCAAATTGATTTTGCTGAGAGTTCGTACAAAGCATTGCGCAGGTTTTCGATGTCAGCCACAGGAAAATCTTGGGTGCTCAAAAATTAGGCAGTAGATTTTTTGAAAAAAACAGGGGTTTTCTGGCAGGCACTAGATAGCAAAGGGTAGTCGGTATAGCCTTCAGCGCCACCGCCATACCAGGTGGCTTTGTTGCTTTCAGCCAGCGGTGCGTGCTGTTTCAAGCGCTCGACCAGATCGGGGTTGCCAATGTAGGGGCGGCCAAATGCGACCAGATCGGCACCGTCGGCCACAGCCTTTTCAGCCAGCGCCTGGTCATATCCGTTGTTGACCATCCAGGCCCCTTTGCCACCTGCTTCACGGTAGGCAGTCTTGAGTGCAGCGTAGTCGAAAGGCCGGTCTGGCAGCTCGCGCGGCCCGCCGGTGGCGCCTTCAATGATGTGGATGTAGGCCAGGTTCAGCGTGGCCAGCTGGCGCACCACGTAGTCAAACAGCGGCTGCGGGTCTGCGTCAAAAGCGTCGTTGGCGGGGGTGACGGGTGACAGGCGAATGCCGGTTTTGCCGCCGCCAATCGCGCTGGTCACGGCGCGTGTGACCTCCAGCAGCAGGCGGGCGCGGTTTTCAATACTGCCGCCGTAATCGTCAGTACGCTGGTTGGAGCCGCTTTTCAGAAACTGGTCCAGCAAATAGCCATTGGCCCCGTGGATTTCAACGCCGTCAAAACCGGCAGTTTCAACCGCATTGCGCGCCGCTGCCTGGTAGGTATGGACCAGGCCGGGTAGCTCTTCTGCCCGCAATGCGCGCGGTTCCGAAGTCTCGACAAAAGACGGCACGCCATCCTTGATCAACACGGTTTTGGTTTTGGCCGTGATCGCCGAGGGCGCAACCGGCGCGCCGCCATCGGGTTGCAGGCTGGTGTGCGAGACGCGGCCCACATGCCAGAGCTGCACCACAATTTTGCCACCAGCGGCGTGCACCGCATGGGTCACGTTTTTCCAGCTGTCGAGCTGCTCGGTGCCGTACAGGCCGGGCACGTCCGAATAGCCTTGGGCCTGGTGGCTAATCGCCGTGGCTTCTGTGATCAGCAGACCGGCGCTGGCACGCTGGGCATAGTAAGTAGCGGCAATCGCCGGAGGAATGGCGTCAGGCGAGCGGTTGCGCGTGAGCGGTGCCATGACGATGCGGTTGGCAAGGTGCAGATCACCTGCGTGGATGGGGTCGAATAAAGTGTGCATAAGCCAGAGGAGCTGGTGGCGTTTGCACGAAACACAAGTGTGGCGCCAGCCTGAACGCGCCGTGTGGCGGAAATGGCCTATAACCTTCCCCCTCGCCTTCCCCATAGCCTTCCCACAGCATCACTCACAACTGCGCTTACAAGTTCGGAGCCAGCAGCCGCGCCAGGTCTTCGGCCTTTTCGCCGCGCCGTTTGGCCAGGTCGTGCAGCTGGTCATCACCAATTTTGCCGACGTTGAAGTAAGTACTGTCGGGATGGCTCAGGTAAAAACCGCTGACGCTGGCCGCTGGTGTCATGGCGAGACTTGACGTCAGTGCCATGCCGATGTCGGCAGCGCCCAGCAGCTCGAACATGGCTTGCTTGACGCTGTGGTCCGGGCAGGCCGGGTAGCCGGGTGCGGGGCGAATGCCCTGGTATTTCTCGCTGATCAAGTCACCGATCTCCAGCGTCTCACCAGCGGCATAACCCCATAAATCCTTGCGTACGCGCTGATGCATGGCCTCGGCAAAGGCTTCGGCCAGCCGGTCTGCCAGCGCCTTGAGCATGATGGAGGAGTAGTCGTCGTTGTCGTCATTGAAGTACTTTTCTTTCTTCTCGGCACCCAGACCCGCGGTGACTGCGAAGACACCGATGTAATCCGCTATTTTTGAACCATTTTGGCCTCTGGCGCTTGTATTGCCTGCACGGGCAGCTATCAATTCAGGAGCAAGCACTTTAGGCGCAACAAAGTCTGCCAGGCAGCGGCTGGGCCGCATCACGCCTTCGACGGCTGTTTTTTCCTGCTGCTGGCGCAGGCCATGCCAGGTCATGGCGACTTCGCTGCGTGACTCATCTAGGTAAATTTCAATGTCATCGCCCACGCTGTTGGCGGGGTACAGGCCCATCACGCCGCTGGCGGTCAGCCAGCGCCCTTCAATCAGGCGCTGCAACATGCGCTTCGCATCGGCATACACACGCACGGCCTCGGTACCCACCACCTCGTCTTTCAGAATCTCCGGGAAAGGCCCGGCCAGGTCCCAGGTCTGGAAGAACGGGGCCCAGTCAATGAATTTGGCCAGCTCGCTCAAGTCAAAGTTCTTGAACAGGCGGCGGCCAATGAACTTCGGCACGGGCGGCGTGTAGCGGCTCCAGTCCATGCGGGTGGCGTTGGCGCGCGCTTTGGCCAGCGGCCACATCGGTATCTGCTTTTTGTTGGCATGCTGGATGCGGACCTTGGCGTAGTCGCTGTTGATCTCGTCAATGTATTTGGCGGCCTGGTCACTGAGCAGGCTTTGCGCCACACTCACGCTGCGTGATGCATCGGGCACATAAACCACCGGGCCTTCGTAATGTGGCGCAATTTTCACGGCGGTATGGACGCGCGAGCAGGTGGCACCACCAATCAGCAACGGGATTTTTTTGATACGGAAGTGGTCGTCTTTCTGCATTTCGGCGGCCACGTACTGCATTTCTTCCAGGCTGGGCGTGATCAGGCCGGACAGGCCCACGATGTCAGCGCCTTCCACCTTGGCCCGCGCCAGAATCTCGTGGCACGGCACCATCACGCCCATGTTCACCACCTCAAAGTTGTTGCACTGCAAAACCACCGTGACGATGTTTTTGCCAATGTCATGCACATCGCCCTTGACGGTCGCAATGATGATCTTGCCTTTGGTTTTAACGTCGCCACCAGCGGCTTCCAGCAGCAGCTTTTCAGCTTCGATGTAAGGCAGCAAATGCGCCACCGCCTGCTTCATCACACGTGCGCTTTTGACCACCTGCGGCAAAAACATCTTGCCCTGGCCAAACAGGTCACCGACCACGTTCATGCCGTCCATGAGCGGGCCTTCAATCACATGCAGCGGCCTGCCGCCGTCGGCCTTGATGAGCTGCCAGACTTCTTCGGTGTCGGGCACGATGTGCTCGTTCATGCCATGGACCAGCGCGTGTGACAGACGGGCGCGCACAGGCAGCGCACGCCACTCGTTTTTCTTGCTGTCGTCCTTGGCACCGCTTTTGGCGGTTTCAGCGACTTCGATCAATCGCTCGCCCGGCGTCAGTTTTTCTTCGCCATCTTTATAGACTGGCTGACGGTTGAGCACCACGTCTTCAACGCGTTCACGCAGCATCGGCTCCAGGTCGTCGTACACACCCATCATGCCGGCGTTGACGATGCCCATGTCCATGCCGGCCTTGATCGCGTGGTACAAAAACACGGTGTGAATCGCTTCACGCACCGGGTCGTTGCCACGAAAGCTGAAGCTCACGTTGCTGACACCACCCGAGACTTTGGCGCCGGGCAGGTTGTCCTTGATCCAGCGCGTGGCGTTGATGAAATCGACCGCGTAGTTGTTGTGCTCTTCAATGCCGGTGGCAATGGCAAAAATGTTCGGGTCAAAAATAATGTCTTCGGGTGGAAAGTCGAGTTCGCCCACCAGCACCCTGTAAGCCCGCTCGCAGATCTCAATCTTGCGCTCGTAGGTATCGGCCTGGCCTTTTTCGTCAAACGCCATGACCACTGCTGCCGCGCCGTAACGCTTGAGCAGTTTGGCCTGATGCATGAAAGGCGCCAGGCCTTCTTTCATCGAGATTGAATTGACAATGCCCTTGCCCTGAATGCAACGCAAGCCCGCCTCGATCACGCTCCACTTGGAGCTGTCAATCATGATGGGCACGCGTGAAATATCGGGCTCGCTGGCAATCAGGTTTAAAAACCGTACCATGGCAGCCTCGCTGTCCAGCATGGCCTCGTCCATGTTGATGTCGATAATCTGCGCACCGTTTTCAACCTGCTGGCGCGCCACCACCAGCGCCGCCTCAAAATCGCCATTGAGAATCATGCGGGCGAAGGCTTTGGAGCCGGTGACGTTGGTGCGCTCACCAATGTTCACAAAAAGCGAGTCTGCGCCAATGTGTATCGGCTCCAGGCCAGACAACTTCATGGAGGGAACCGATTGGGGATTTTGAATTTCTGACATGCACTCACCTTGAATTGAAGGTGAGCGTCGTTGCTGAGGGCTGCCCGGCTGAGAAGCCTGGAAAAACCATTTACCCAAGCCTGGCAAAAGTGTACTTTTGCTGCAACGCTCCTTGGGTTACCATTATTTTAATCGCTTACACAAGGCTGTGCTGTCAAGCGCAGTCATCCGGAAAAAGTTCATGTTCAAAAATCTGTTTGGTTGGTCTAAAAAAGCGCTGGTCGAGGCACCGGAGCTGATGCGGCCCGAAGAGCGCATGCGCGCCATCCGGGGCTCCAGCATTGCCGAGCTGGGCGCTAAGCTGCTGATTGCACCCACCGCATTGATGCAGCTCACGTTTGACGAAGCACTGACCGTGGTCAGCTACATGATTCCGCGCAAAATCGCCGAGGGCACCACCTTCATATCGGAGGGCAACACCAGCGACACCGGTTATATGGTGCTGCTGCTCGAAGGCGAAGTCACGGTTGAAAGCATTGTGGTCAGCCGCCACATGCCCGTGACGGTCACTGTACTTGGCCCCGGCAGCCTGATTGGCGAGATGGGCCTGGTCGATGGCCAGGCCCGGCTGGCATCGTGTACCGCCAGCACTGAAGTACGCTGCGCCATCCTGTCACGCGACGCGCTTGAAAAGCTCAGCGAAGACAACCCGCACACCGCCGCCAAACTGATGTTTGCCGTGTCACTTCGGATAGCGGAACGGCTGCGTGAGACTGCCGAAAAACTCAAAAAATACAGCCAGCTGGTGCAGGCGATGCAGCAGGAAATTGACCATTTAATGCCCACTTGAGGGCGGGGATACGCAGTCCTTCAACGCAGAGGCGTAGAGAACGCAGAGGTTCGCAGAGAAAAATCCAAATCAATTGTTTTTTCTCTGACTTGTTTTCCTCTGCGTACTCTGCGCCTCTGCGTTGAATGAACCCGCAGCAGGCGATTGACTATTCAATTCTCACTTGAGTCACTTCGGATCGGTCGAATTGATTGACCAAAGGTATCGAATATCTTGTCTAAAACAACTCCGGCACGGACATCGCAAGCTTTGCACCAGTCCATAAAAATCAGCACATCCACATAGGCCTCTCCACGCTCAATCTTTGATACGTAGGACTGGCCAACGCCCATTCGGCTGGCAAGTTCCACTTGCGATAGGCCCGACTTCTTTCGCAAATCTGTGAGATTGGCCTGCAAGATTTGATATCGGGGATGGTGAATGGAAACTGGCACCCAACGATGCTCCATGTCCATTACAGATAGTCCATTTACGACTATTTTTTGTAATTTTCCTGTAACATCACTTAGCGTCTGGCAATGGGCCTTATGCGTATTTACACATGGAGCATTTCAATGAAAAGTTTGTTATCGCTTGGGTTAACTTTGACTCTGGTGGCCTGCGGTGGTGGTGGTGGCGGTGGCGGCAGTGATGTCGCCGCAGTACCACCCCCCACACCAGTGCCTGTGACACTTTCAACAGAGGGATTTTGGGAAGGCAACGCCTCCACTGGTCCTTTGGTAAGCCTTGCAATACTCGAAAATGGTGAAACGTGGGGCGTTTACAGCTCAGGCGGTGTCATTGTTGGTGCGCTATATGGCAATACGACATCAAATTCGACCAATCTGACTGGTTCTGGAAGGGACTTCAATGTCACCTCACGACGTGTTGGTGCAGGAAGCTATGCTGGTACGTTTTCTAACAAAGGCACTATTAACGTAACTACCTCGTCTGGGTCTACTTTTTCAGGTACTTACAAACCCGCTTACGAGCAGCCTGCATCCCTCACAACTATTTCAGGCTCTTTTAACGGTTCAGGACTGTCAGGAACAAGCCCAGTTCAAGCAACAGCAGTAAATATTTCTTCATTAGGCGTGGTGACTGTGCCAAGCACGCTGGGGTGTTCAGCATCTGGCAATGCCGCGCCAAGACCGAGCGGTAAGAACATCTTGGATGTGACAATAACTTTTGCGGGTAGTAACTGTGCCCTTGGCAACGGTACGGTCACCAAAGGCATTGCTTACTACGACACAGCTACCAGACGCATTTTGGTGATGGCATTGAATCCGGCCAAGTCAGATGGATTTGTTTATCTTGGCCAAAAATAAGTCCACATGAGCGTTGCTTTACAGCTTTGATCGTACGGAAATAATAGGCGGCTTCAAGCTGCCAAGCGGTATAAAACGCCGGCATTCAAACCATGCGTTGCCAGCGTTGACACTGCATTGGCAATGGCCTGAATATGATCTGGCGTGGTCCCGCAACAGCCCCCTCCACAAGCGAGACGGCTGAAAAACTCAAAAAATACAGTCAATAGGAGATTGATCACTTGCTACCCACTTGAGGGCACGGGCACGCAGTCCTTCAACGCAGAGAACACAAAGGCGCAAAGAAACCCCAAATCAATTGTTTTCTCTCTGACTTGTTTTCCTCTGCGTACTCTGCGCCTCTGCGTTGAGTGAACCCGTATCAGGCGGCTTCGCGGTAGAAGACCCCGGCATTCAACCCACGCGTTGCCAGCGGCGAAACTGCATTCGCAATCGCCTGAATATGCTCCGGCGTGGTCCCACAGCAGCCGCCCACAATGTTCACCAGCCCCTCAGCTGCAAACTCGTGCAGCAGGCGTGAGGTCACGTCAGGTGTCTCGTCAAAGCCGGTGTCGCTCATGGGGTTAGGCAGGCCGGCATTCGGGTAGCAGCTGATAAACGTATCGCCCGCAACCCGGGCCAGTTCCTGAATGTACGGGCGCATCAGTGCTGCACCCAGCGCACAGTTCAGCCCGACGGCCAAGGGCCGGGCATGGCGCACGCTGTGCCAGAAGGCAGTCACCGTCTGGCCGCTCAAAATGCGGCCCGAAGCATCGGTCACCGTGCCGCTGATGATGAGCGGCAGGCGCTCGCCCGAGTGATCAAAGTACTCTTCAATCGCAAACAGCGCGGCTTTGGCGTTCAATGTGTCAAAAACGGTTTCGACCAGCAGCACATCACTGCCGCCTTTGACCAGCGCCTCGGTTTGTTCGTAATACGCCTGGCGCAGCTCTTCAAAGCTGGTATTGCGCGCGCCGGGGTCATTCACATCGGGGCTGATACTGGCGGTTTTTGGCGTGGGGCCCAGCGTGCCCACCACAAAGCGGGGCTTGTCAAGCGTCGAGAATTTGTCGCAAGCTGCGCGCGCAATGCGGGCTGACTCGTAGTTCATCTCTACAGCCAGATCAGCCATGTCGTAGTCAGCCTGCGCCACCGTGGTTGCGCCAAAGGTGTTGGTCTCGATCATGTCGGCACCGGCTGCCAGGTAGCCTTCGTGGATGTCCTGGATCACGTCAGGGCGCGTGAGGCTCAACAACTCGTTGTTGCCCTTGATGTCACGGTGAAAGTCCTTGAACCGCTCCCCCCGGTACTGCGCCTCGCTCAGTTTGAAGCGCTGGATCATGGTGCCCATCGCGCCGTCAAGAATGGCAATGCGTTGTTCCAAAATGGCGGGCAGCTCTTGGGCGCGGGTGTAGATGAGGGGCTTCATGGCAGCATTTTAAGGTGGCCTGAATTCATCCAATACTTTCAATGACAATAAGGGCTTACGCCCTACACCATGAAAAACCTCCAACCCAAAGAAGCCTTTGCCTGGCTGCAAGACCACCCTGACGCGCTGTTTGTGGACGTGCGTATGGAAATCGAGTCGCTGTATGTGGGCCGGCCACCAGGGGTGGTGAATGTGCCGTGGTATGAATACCCGGATTTACAGCCTGACCCCTTGAGGTTTGCAGACGCTGTGGCGCGGGAGGCCACCAGCAAAGCGCAGCCGGTGCTGCTGATTTGCCGCTCGGGCAAGCGCACGCAGGATGCGGGCAAGGCGCTGGTGGCGGCGGGGTTTTCAGATGTGCAGCATGTGGTGCATGGTTTTGAAGGGGAGCTGGACGCGCACTTTCAGCGCTCCAGCTTGTCAGGCTGGCGCTTTGACGGTTTGCCGTGGGAGCAGA
>JBBRMH010000172.1:0-8021 GCA_038230935.1 Burkholderiales bacterium
GAAAATGCCGCCTCAGTGGGGATAGTTAGAGAATTCTCTTTTGACATCAATGAATTACGTGATCATGAAAAAGCCGTACACACAAAAACTGTATGACTGTTAAGGACCCTCTGCATAACTCTGGCGAGGCTGTGGCAGCCGGATCGGGATGGGCTACAAGGCGTCTTTTTGCAGCCAATAGCACGGCTATTGGTAAGAAAAACAACGCAGCAGACCGCCCGAGCCCGGCTGACTACAGACCGCAGGGAGTTATGCAGAGGGTCCTTAAGTCCATTCAGTGGGTGACTTATTTAATCACTGATGTTACGCAGCCGCCTGGAACAACCGAAGCTGGGCGTCAGCGGATCGCGAAGCGTGGATGAGCAGCTTGCGGCAAAGCGCAAAGGAATTGAGCTTGTTCGTGATGCTCAAGCATTCGAGCTTGAAGGTGGCATCAATGACCATGAAGACGTGACTGCTTTAGGTTCTGAGTGTTCGCGTGGGCGACTTGGCCAGATTGGCATTGGACTTCAGGGATTTGTGAAACACTTCGACTCCCCACCGTTTTTTGTAGGTCGTGGTGATCAAGATCGGGTTTGTTCGTTTGCAGAGCCTGTCAGAGGTGGCTGCTTAACTGTCCAGTGCCGTGCGATCAGCACCGGTCTGTCCACCGGAAACCATCTTTGTGGGACACCCATCTTGTTTCATCTCAGTGCGTCATCTCAGTTCCTGAACTACTTCACCAGCAGCACAGGTATGTCGCTGTCAGAGACCACGCGCTGCGCAACACTGCCCATCAGCGCGCGTCCGATCAGCCCGTGGCCTCGTGTGCCCATCACAATCACGTCGGATTTTGCTGTAGCGGCTGCTTTGAGGATTTCTTCGACCGGGTGGCCGATGACCGACTCGCAGCGGTAAACCAGGGCATGGCGGTCCAGAAACTGTTTGATCGGTTGCAGCACCTTGTCACCTTCTTCAAGGTGGTAGGCCGCCACCTCGGCTGAGCCCAGCAGGGTGCTGACGCGGCCTGGCATGGGGGGTTGTACGTTCAGCACCAGCAGCTCGCTGTGGCTGTTGAGCAGGCTTTCGTGGGTGACCAGAAAGGCCAGGGCTTTTTTGGTGTATTCGCTGCCATCAGCTGCCAATAGAATTTTCATGGATGCTTTTCTGCTTTGGTGGTTAGTTAGTGTATTTATCGCAATATCAGCACGGGGATATGCGAGTGTGTCAACACATGCATGGTCTCACTGCCCATCAACACGCGTTTCAGGCCGCGCCTGCCATGTGAGGCCATCACGATCAGGTCGCACTTGTTCTTTTTGGCAATCGATATGATGGTTTCAGCCACCAGGTCGGAGGTGTGGGTGACCGCTTTTGTCTTGATGCCCAAGGCCTCGGCTTGGCTTTTGATGTCTGCCACCACCGCTTGAGCTGCTTCCGTCCACTGCTTTTCCATAGAGGCAATACTGCTGACAGGCAGTGAGACACCGCCCTCAAAGTAGCTGACCGGGTAACGCGGAACGACCTTGAGCACAACAATCTGCGCGCCGGTCAGCCCGGCCATCTCAATGCCGCTGTCAACCGCCTTGCGCGACAGGGCAGATCCATCGGTGGCAATCAAAATACGCTGGTACATGCCGGGCTCCTGTAGTTATGGGGAACTCTACGATAAATCTGAAATATACAGCCGGGTTTGATCCATATCAAGAGTTGGTGTGACTGCTGGCGTTAGTCTTGCAGCATGCCAGCAGCTGCTTTTTTGACACCTCCCGACTTTGGACAAACCGGTCTGGCTGACAGGCTGGTGCCGGGCCATCTTGAGGTTTTTGACAATCCCGAAGACTGGGCGGCTTTCAGCCGTCCCGTGGGTGCCAGCGCAGGCGCTGACCAGTGGGAGTCACAGCTGCTGGTGCGCGGCATGCATTGCGCTGCGTGCTCGCTGACGCTTGAGCAAGCGCTTTTAGGCGTCAAGGGTGTCATGGCAGCCAATGTCAGTGCAGCCAGCGGGCGCGCCAGCGTCACCTGGTCATCAGCGCTGACCCGGCCGTCGCTCTGGATGACGGCACCACTGGCACTGGGCTACCAGCTGGTGCCCGCTTCTGACGCATTTGAGGCCCGTGACAGCCGCCAGCAGGAGCGGCTGGTTCTTTGGCGCTGGCTGGTGGCCGGGTTTTGCATGATGCAGGTGATGATGTACGCCGCACCGGCTTACTTTTCACATCCGGGTGATATCGCCCCTGATATTGAAAAGCTATTGCGCTGGGCCTCCTGGGTGCTGAGCCTGCCGGTGGTGATTTTCTCAAGCCAGCCGTTTTTTGCCAGTGCCCTGCGGGACCTCAGGCACCGGAGCATCAGCATGGATCTGCCCGTGGCGCTCGGGATTGCCGTGACTTTTGCGGTCAGTACCGCCGCTACGTTTGAGCCGCAGGGCTGGTGGGGCCGTGAGGTGTACTTTGACTCGCTGAGCATGTTTGTGTTTTTTCTGCTGACTGGGCGCTTTCTGGAGCAGCGCCTGCGCAGCCGCACGGCTGGCTCACTCGGTGCCTTGATGCAGCGTTTGCAAGCCAGTGTCGAGCGGCAGACCGCTGACGGGCGTTTCGAGCGCGTGGCAATGCGGCGCTTGGCGGTTGGCGACATCATGCGCGTGGTGCCCGGCGAGGCTTTTGCTGCCGACGGCACCCTGGTTATCGGTAACACGCTGGCAGACGAGGCACTGCTGACGGGTGAGTCTCGCCCTGTGGCACGTGGCCTGGGTGAACAGGTCATGGCGGGGAGCTACAACCTCGCCAACGTGGTGCAGGTCAGAGTGGACCAGCTGGGTGTCGATACGCGCTACGCCCAGATTGTGGATTTGATGCAGCGCGCCTCGGTTGAAAAACCCCGGCTGGCAGTGCTGGCTGACAAGGTGGCCAAACCGTTTTTAATGTTTGTACTGATTGCCGCTGCTTTTGCGGCCCTGTTCTGGTGGGGCACGGACCCGTCGCGCGCGCTGATGGCTGCGGTCGCGGTGCTGGTGGTGACCTGCCCCTGCGCGCTGTCGCTGGCAACCCCGACCGCCATGCTGACAACTGCCGGGCTGCTGGCGCGCCATGGCGTGCTGGTCAGACATCTTCAGGCGGTTGAGTCGCTGGCCGGTATTGACACCATTATTTTTGACAAGACGGGCACTTTGACTGATGCGTCGATGGGGGTGCGCGGCGTGCAAGCCCGTGAGGGCATCACCGAGCCCATGGCGTTGCAGCTGGCTGCTAGCCTGGCCGTGCATTCACTGCATCCCGCGTCCCGCGCGCTGGCAGCTGCAGCTGGCGCATCCCGTGTCTCGGGCGTATTTGACGTGAGCGAGGTCAAAGAGATTGCCGGGCAGGGCCTTGAAGGGCAACTGGCTGGCGATGCCATTGCTGCCCTGTCAGGAAAGCTGCGCCTCGGATCAGCCCGGTTCTGCCAGGTTGATGCCTCACCTTCTGAGGCGATGCAGGTCTGGCTGGCGGACGATCTGGGCTGGATCGCCCGGTTTGAGCTGGACGAGTCGGTGCGCGCGGACGCCGCACAAGCGGTTGCCACTCTGCAAAACAAAGGGTTCGAGCTGCACATGCTGTCCGGTGACAGGAACGCTACCGCTCAGCACGTGGCCAGCGGGCTGGGCATTGATGCTGCGCGGGTTCACGGCGACTGCACGCCGCAAACCAAGCTGGCACTGATGCAGGCGCTGCAGCAGCGCGGCTGCAAGGTGCTGATGGTGGGCGACGGGCTGAACGACGGCCCGGTGCTGGCTGCTGCCAACGTGTCTGTGGCCGTAGGGCTGGCGGTACCCCTGGCGCAGGCGCAGGCTGACTTTGTCATGCCCGGCGCACAACTCATGATGTTGCCCGCGATGCTGACCCACGCGCGCCGCACCATGCAGGTCGTGCGCCAAAACCTGTGGTGGGCCGCCATCTACAACGCTATCTGTGTACCTCTGGCCTTGGCGGGCTGGCTGCCTGCCTGGCTTGCGGGGCTGGGCATGGCGCTCAGTTCGCTGCTGGTGATTGCCAACGCAGCGCGGCTGGCACAGCTCAAAGGGGAAGTCTGATGGATATTTTGTTTCTTCTGGTGCCTTTGTCGGTGTTGCTGGCGCTGGCTGTCATGGGTGTGCTGGCCTGGGCGGTCTGGTCCGGGCAGTTTGAAGACATGGAGCAGGAAGGTGAGCGCATTCTTCAGGACGACCCACAAAAACCGGGCTGAGATCTCGCTGCCCAAGCACAAGCTTGATCCACATCAATACCGACGCGCTGTATCAACAGCACACTACAGGCTCGGCTCTAGCCAGACAAAAGATTAAACAGTGACTACCAAGCAGAGGGCTTTCCCATGAGTGCAGTACTTTCTACGCCGCCGCTGCGGCTGCCAGCCATGCGATGGGCTGCATCGCACGCCACCACCTACAACGACAAGATCGTGCGCCAGTTCACGGTCATGGCCGTGGTGTGGGGTGTGGTGAGCATGCTGGTAGGCGTGTTCATTGCGGCGCAGATGGCCTGGCCAGAGCTCAACTTTGGCATCCCGTGGCTGTCGTTCGGGCGCTTGCGCCCCCTGCATACCAACGCGGCTATTTTTGCTTTCGGTGGTTGCTCCCTGTTTGCCACCAGTTACTACGTGGTGCAGCGCACCTGCCAGGTCAGGATCATCTCCGACAAGCTGGCGGCTTTTCATTTCTGGGGCTGGCAAGCCGTGATTGTGGCTGCAGCCATTTCGCTGCCCCTGGGTTACACGCGGGGCAAGGAATACGCCGAGCTTGAATGGCCCATCGCCATCATGATCGCGCTGACCTGGGTGGCTTATGCTGTCGTGTTTTTTGGCACCGTAGGCATTCGCAAGGTCAGGCACATTTATGTCGCCAACTGGTTTTATGGTGCTTTCATCATTGCGGTGGCCATGCTGCATATCGTTAATGCAGCGGTGGTACCGGCTGGCTTGATGAAGTCCTATTCAGTCTATGGCGGTGTGCAGGACGCCATGGTGCAGTGGTGGTACGGGCACAACGCGGTGGGCTTTTTACTGACCGCCGGATTTCTGGGCATCGTTTATTACTTTATCCCCAAGCAGGCTGAACGGCCGGTTTATTCCTACCGTCTCTCCATCGTCCATTTCTGGGCGCTGATTTTTACTTACATGTGGGCAGGCCCGCACCATCTGCACTACACCGCGCTGCCGGACTGGACGCAGTCCATTGGCATGGTGTTTTCACTGATTTTGCTGGCACCCAGCTGGGGCGGCATGATCAACGGTGTGATGACGCTGTCGGGTGCCTGGCACAAACTGCGCGAAGACCCGATCTTGCGTTTCATGATTGTGGCGCTGTCGTTCTACGGCATCGCCACCTTTGAAGGGCCGATGCTGTCAATCAAGACCGTCAATGCCTTGTCGCACTACACCGACTGGAATATTGCCCACGTACACGGCGGCACGCTGGGCTGGGTGGGCTTTATCTCGATGGGTGCGTTGTATTACCTCGCTCCCCGCATGTTTGGACAAACCAAAATGCACAGCATCAAGGCCATTGAGGTCCACTTCTGGATTGCCACCATTGGTATCGTGCTCTACATCGCCGCGATGTGGATTGCCGGTGTGATGCAGGGCCTGATGTGGCGTGCCATCAACACTGACGGCTCATTGACTTATACCTTTGTGGAGAGCGTCAAGGCGACGTATCCGTTTTATGTCGTGCGCTTTTTTGGTGGCATTTTGTATCTGAGCGGCATGGTGTTGATGGCCTGGAACGTCGCCATGACGGCGATGGCCGGAAAGCCCACCGAGACCACCATTCCCGCTGCCCTGGCCCACGCCTGAAACAAGCCTGAAACAAGCCTGAAACAAGCCTGAAAGAAACGCTATGTCTTTCTCACATGAAAAAGTTGAAACCAACAACACGCTGATGATCGTGCTGATTTTGATTGTTCTTGCCATCGGCGGGCTGGTCGAAATCGTGCCGCTGTTCTTCCAGAAGTCCACCACGCTGCCTATCAAGGGAATCGTTCCGGACTCTGCGCTCAAAGTAGCCGGGCGCGACATTTACATCCGCGAGGGCTGCTACAACTGCCACTCGCAAATGATCCGCCCGCTGGTGGCTGAAACCTTGCGCTATGGGCATTACTCGGTGGCCGGTGAGTTTGTCTATGACCACCCGTTCCAGTGGGGCAGCAAGCGTACCGGGCCGGACCTGCACCGGGTGGGTGCCAAGTACAGCGATGAATGGCAACGCCTGCACCTGAACAACCCGCGTGATCTGGTGCCCGAGTCCATCATGCCCGCTTACCCGTGGCTCAACGAAAACGCTGCAGATGCTGACTCGATTCAACAGCACATGCGTGCTTTGCGCACCGTGGGCGTGCCCTACACCGATGCAGAAATCGCAGCCGCACCGGCAGAGCTGAAAGGCAAGACCGAGATGGATGCCATGGTGGCGTATCTGCAGGGTCTGGGCTTGGCCCTCAAATAAATCAACATCAACGTACATACAAGCAAGAGGACATCTCATGGACATCAACCTGATGCGCAGTCTGGTGACGATCTCCGCATTTGCGGGATTCATCTGTATTTTGGTGTGGGCTTACCGGCCATCGCGCAAGGCGCAGTTTGATGAAGCGGCGCAGTTGCCGTTTCAGTCTGATTAACAAGAGCAAGGGAGTATTGCCATGAGTGATTTCACAAGCGGATTCTGGCCCTGGTACGTTGGCGTGATCAGCCTGCTGTCCATTCTGGCCTGTGCGCTGTTGTTATGGATTGCAGGCAAAGCCACGGTCACCGCGCATCCGGGCAAACCTTCTGACAACACCACGGGCCATGTGTGGGATGGTGACCTGCGCGAACTCAACAACCCGCTGCCGCGCTGGTGGATGTGGCTGTTCATCATCACGGTGGTGTTTTCGCTCGGTTATCTGGCGATTTTCCCCGGATTGGGCAGTTTCAAGGGCTTGATCAACTGGACAACCCTGGGCGAGCACCAGCAGGATGTGACGCAGCTCAAGACCAGCGTAGCGCCTTTGTATACGGCTTTTTCTGCGCAGAGTGTCGAGACGCTTGCCAAAGACCCCCGCGCCCTGGCCGTAGGCGAGCGCCTGTTCATGAACAACTGCTCGCAGTGCCACGCCTCTGACGGTGGCGGCAGCAAGGGATTTCCCAATTTGACCAACGCCAACCCGGCCTGGCTGGGCGAACGAACGGCTGACCACATTGTTCAAACCGTCACCAATGGCCGTACCGGCATGATGCCGCCCATGGGCGCTGCAGTTGGGGGCGAGCCTGAAATGAGCGAGGTGGCGAACTACGTGCTGTCACTCTCGGGCAGCCCGCACAACGACATCAAGGCGTTCAGCGGCAAAAAGCTGTTCACAGCGTGCGCAGCATGTCACGGCATGGACGGCAAGGGCAACAAGGCCCTGGGAGCCCCCAATCTGACAGACCAGTACTGGCTGCATGGCTGGGGTGAGGCCGCGATCGTCAGCATGATCAAAAATGGCAAAAATAACGTGATGCCCGCCCAGTCACCCAAGCTGAGCACCGAGCAGATCCACGTCGTGGCCGCCTATGTGCTGAGTCTGTCAAAAAGCAGCCTGGCGGTAGATGCAGTGGCTCCAGTCAACGTCTCCAAAACGCCTTAACTGACAGACCTCAAAGCGAAAGATACCCAGGTGCCCTCGAATCCAGTCAGCCCAGTCAACCCACCCAAACAGCGTCGGGTCATCCCCATTGTGGCCGTGGACGACTCATCCGAAGTGGTGTCTTTGTACCAGTCTGACAGCAAGATTTACGCACGTGCCGTGTCGGGCTGGTTTAACCATTGGCGCTGGGCCATGGTGTGGGCCACCCAGCTGGTGTTTTATGGCCTGCCCTGGCTGGTCATGAATGACCGGCAGGCGATGTTGTTTGACCTGGGTGCGCGACGTTTTTATATCTTCAATCTTGTCTTGTATCCACAGGACCTGATTTACCTCACCGGCTTGCTGGTCATCAGTGCGCTGTCGCTGTTTTTATTCACGGCCGTGGCGGGCCGCCTGTGGTGTGGC
>JBBRMH010000173.1:0-7957 GCA_038230935.1 Burkholderiales bacterium
CAACCTGACAGACCAGTACTGGCTGCATGGCTGGGGCGAGGCAGCGATTGTCAGCATGATAAAAAATGGCAAAAATAACGTCATGCCCGCGCAGTCACCCAAACTCAGTACCGAGCAGATCCATGTGGTGGCCGCGTATGTGCTCAGTCTGTCGAAAAGTAGTTTGGCTGTGAATGCAGTGGCTCCGGTCAACGTCTCCAAAACGCCTTGATTGACAGACCTTAAAGTGAAAGGTACCCAGGTGCCCTCGAATCCAGTCAGTCCAGTCAGCCCACCCAAACAGCGGCGCGTTATTCCCATTGTGGCCATGGACGACTCGTCGGCTGTGGTGTCTTTGTACCAGTCTGACAGCAAGATTTACGCACGCGCCGTGTCGGGCTGGTTTAATTACTGGCGCTGGGCCATGGTGTGGGCAACCCAGCTGGTGTTTTATGGCCTGCCCTGGCTGGTCATGAACGACCGGCAGGCGATGCTGTTTGATTTGGGTGCGAGGCGTTTTTATATCTTTAACCTCGTCTTGTATCCGCAGGACCTGATTTACCTCACCGGCTTGCTGGTCATCAGTGCGCTGTCGCTGTTTTTATTCACGGCCGTGGCGGGTCGGCTGTGGTGCGGCTACACCTGTCCGCAAACGGTTTATACCGAGATTTTCATGTGGGTCGAACGCAAGATAGAAGGTGACCGCATCGCCCGCATGCGCCTGGACAAAATGCCTTTTGGCATGACCAAACTCGCCCGCAAGAGCGCCAAGCATGCAGTGTGGATTGCCATTGGTTTATGGACCGGCTTTACCTTTGTGGGTTATTTCACGCCCATCAGGTCGCTGGCCAGCGAAGTCCTGGCCTTGTCGCTGGGGCCGTGGGAGCTTTTCTGGGTGTTGTTCTACGGCTTTGCCACTTACGGCAATGCCGGCTGGATGCGTGAGCAGGTTTGCAAATACATGTGCCCTTATGCGCGTTTTCAAAGTGCCATGTTTGACCGCGACACCCTGATCGTCACTTATGACGAGGCTCGCGGGGAAGGCCGGGGCTCGCGCCCGCGCAGCGATACGCCGGAGCAGTACCATGCCAAGGGCCTGGGTGACTGCATTGATTGCGGCTTGTGCGTGCAGGTTTGCCCGACGGGTATTGATATTCGAAAAGGCCTGCAGTACGAGTGCATCAGCTGCTCGGCCTGCATTGATGTGTGCGACGGTGTGATGGAAAAAATGCATTACCCGCTGGGGCTGATTCGCAACAGCACCCAAAACGGCGTCGATCAAAAGCTCACGCGCCGTGCCATGTTCATGAGGGTGTTACGTCCGAGAATACTGCTGTACACGGCCGTGCTGGGCGCTGTAACCGTGGGCCTGCTGTGGAGCCTGCTGACGCGCTCCACTTTAAAGGTGGATGTGGTGCGCGACCGTGGTGCCATGGCGCGTGTGGTGGGGCAGGGGCAGATTGAAAATGTATATCGTCTGCAAATCATGAACGCCACCGAGCAGTCGCATCGCTATGTGCTGACCGTGAACGGCCTCAAAGGCGCGCGTATTGTCTCGGACAGTCAAGTCACAGTAGATGCGGCTGGCTCGCGATGGACTCCGGTACGGGTACAAGCGCCGCCAGATGCAGCTGAACCAGGCTCCCACGCGATTACTTTTGTGGTGTCCACGCCGGATGTGTCGCATGAGGAAGTCACCGAAAAATCCGTGTTTTTGGTGCCACGCTAAAACCTGAATAAAGCCTGAAGCCGCCAAATCCGCTAAAGCAATTTGAACGAAAGCCTTTTATGTCGATCATCACAAGCGTTGAAAACAGTCCCACCGTGTCATTGCCCGATGTGCGGCCCTGGTGGAAGGAGCCGTACGTCTGGATGGTGATTGCCGGGCCAGTATCGGCGGTGCTGGCCTGCGCTGTCACAGCGGTTTATATCCTGCAAGGCCCCGATGCCGTGGTGTCTGAAAACGCCTATCAGGAAGGACTTGACATGAGCCGTCAGGTACAAGCCGCCAAACCGCCCATGCAGCCTGCCCAAGTGGGACGCAACCACAGTGCTACAGGGGGCAAAAAAGATGCCCAACCTTGACTTGAAAAAGTCCCGCACGGCAAGGCGCTGGATACTGGTCACGTGGCCGGCATTTTTGGCAGCCTGCCTGTTGGAGGCGCTTGTCTTTTCCATGGTGGACCCTGGAGAGGTTCACTGGCCTGGCCAGGTATCACAGCCAGCCGGTCAAGGGGTCTATACCATCGCCTTTTTTTGCTTCTGGATCATATGCGCCGCTTGCAGCAGCCTGGTCTTGTGGTTACAAGCTGGCGAGGGTGTGCGTCGGGGAAAAAGACGCGTCAATGACACTGCTGCGGTGGATTGACAATGCGCCTGAGCGCATCCGCATCGAGGATGCAGATGTTGCGCTGGCTGACCTCGATCAGGCCTTCCTCGGCAAATTTTGAAAACGTCCGGCTGACGGTTTCAAGCTTCATGCCCAGGTAGCTGCCGATTTCTTCACGCGTCATGCGCAGCACCAGTTCGGAATTCGAAAAGCCGCGCGCCTGCAGACGCTGCACCAGATTGAGCAAAAAGGCCGCCAGCCGTTCTTCGGCCCGCATGCTGCCCAGCAGCAGCATGACGCCATGCTCGCGCACGATTTCGCGGCTCATGATTTTATGGATGTGGTGCTGCAGGGCGCTGACTTCGCGTGATATTTCTTCAATGCGGTTAAACGGCATGACGCAGACTTCGGCGTCTTCTAGGGCAATGGCGTCGCAGGTGTGCTGGTCATTGACGATGCCATCCAGACCGATAATTTCACCCGCCATCTGAAAGCCCGTGACCTGGTCGCGCCCGTCCTCGGTGGTAACGCAGGTTTTGAAAAACCCGGTGCGAATAGCATAGAGCGAGCTGAACTTTTCACCCGTATGGAACAGTGCCGTGCCGCGTTTGACAGCACGCCGGGTCGTCACCAGTTCATCCACCTTTTTCAGTTCTTCTGTATTCAGGCCGATTGGCATGCACAAGTCCCGCAGATTGCAGTTTGAGCAGGCTATTTTGATGACTTCAGTGATCATTTTTTCAGTCTGACGGAATTTTTCAACGCTTTTCAGAAGGCAATGGCGTTAGTTTGCGTAGGACAGGGTGCTTCAAGCGCTCCCTGTTTGCCCTTGACGATATTGTGCATTGAGGTGCTTGGCGGGAGTTTGATCCATATCAAGGTCGGTTTTTCGTTTTGGCGGCATAGTTGTCACCAACCCTAGGGATCAATTTTATGCGTGTTGTTTCACCCTATCTGCTGCGCAAATACGACCTGAACGGGCCGCGGTACACCTCCTACCCTACTGCAGACCGTTTTGTCGATGCTTTCACGCAGGACGCCTATGTGCAGGCGCTGGCGCAGCGCCATGTGGGTGCCTCTACCCGCAGTTCGCCAATGTCGCTGTACGTTCATATTCCGTTTTGTGAATCGCTGTGCTACTTTTGCGCCTGCAACAAGATCATCACCAAGCAGCACGACAAGGCAGACACCTACCTGCGTTACCTGAGCCGTGAAATCGACATGCACACCGCACATCTGGGCGCCATGCCATCGGTCAGCCAATTGCATCTGGGAGGCGGTACGCCTACGTTCATGAGCGATGAGCAGCTGGGCGCGCTGATGCATACACTGCGCCGCAGCTTTCATTTTGTGCCCGGTGGAGATTACGCCATTGAGGTGGATCCCCGCACGATGGACGCTGGCAGGCTGGCCGTGCTGGCCGGGCTGGGCTTTAACCGCCTGAGCTTTGGTGTGCAGGACTTTGACCTGGATGTACAAAAAGCCGTTCACCGGATGCAACCTGCAGAGCAGGTGTTTGCCTTGGTCGATGCCGCGCGCAAGCTTGGGTTTGAGTCTATTAACGTTGATTTGATTTACGGTCTGCCCCAGCAAACGCCGGAGTCATTTGACCGCACGCTGGCACAAATAACCGCCTTGAGGCCTGACCGCGTAGCGCTTTATGCCTACGCCCATCTGCCTGAGCGCTTCAAGCCGCAGCGGCGTATCGCCACCGCCGAATTGCCCAATAGTGGTGCCAAGGTCGCCATGTTGTCACGCTCCCTGGATGCTTTTGATGCGGCGGGGTATGTTTATGTGGGCATGGACCATTTCGCCCTGCCGGGCGACGCGCTGGCGGTCGCCAAGCGCCAGGGGCGTCTGCACCGCAATTTCCAGGGCTACAGCGCCCAGGCCGATGGCGATCTGATAGCGCTCGGTGTGTCTGCCATTGGCCGGATTGGTGCGACTTACAGCCAGAATGCAAAAACACTGGACGAGTACTATGACCACCTCGACCAGGGCAGGCTGCCCGTGGTCCGGGGACTTGCCTTGTCGCGCGACGATCTGCTCAGGCGTGCTGTCATCATGGCGCTGATGTGCCAGGGTGAGCTGCAGTTCGAGGCCATCGAGAGCGCGTTTTTGATCGACTTCAAAAGCTACTTTGCCACCGAACTGGGCGCACTGGACGACCTTTCCGGTCAGGGTTTGGTCGCGATGAGCGATTCCGGGCTGCAGGTCACGGCCAAAGGCTGGTTTTTTGTGCGTGCTGTGGCCATGGTGTTTGACCGTTATTTACAAACTGACCAGAACCGTACCCGGTTTTCAAAAATTATCTGATGCAAACGACTCTGGTTGTCACCGGTCTGCTCATGGGAATTGCGGGCGGCCCACACTGCGTTGCCATGTGTGGTGCTGCTTGCGCGGGCATTGGGCGGGCCAGCAATGGGGCCAACACACGCTCCATGTGGCTTTTCCAGGCCGGGCGGGTACTTGGTTACTCGACACTGGGGGCCATGGTGGCCGCGTCCATGCAGGGTTTGGGCTGGCTCAGTGTGCATTCTGAAGCGCTCAGACCTGTGTGGACGCTGTTTCATGTGGCAGCGGCAATGCTGGGCCTGATGCTGCTCTGGCAGGCGCGCCAGCCTGTTTGGCTGGAGTCCGGTGCGCGGACCGTGTGGCTGAAGGTGCGGTCGGCTGCGGGTGGCTTGAGCGCAGGCGGCGCGTCGCAAGTGTTACCGCTCGTCCTGGGGGCTTTGTGGTCCTTGCTGCCTTGCGGACTGCTTTATTCCGCATTGCTGGTGGCGGCGCTCACCAGCAGCATGCTTGAAGGTGCCGCCGTGATGGCGCTGTTCGCCTTTGGAAGCAGCATCTCGCTCATGGCCGGGCCGTGGCTCTGGCTGCGTTTGCGCAAGCAGGGATCGGGGCAGTGGGCCATACGCCTGGCGGGCCTGGCGCTGCTGGCAAGTTCTGCCTGGGCGCTGTGGATGGGGTTGGTGCATGACACCGCGCCCTGGTGCCTGAGTCCGTGAATCACTACTGCCCTGCGATTTGCAATGCTCTCGACCGCATTCCGCCACCTTTTTACCGCCTTTTACCGCCAAAAATACTGCCCAAAACTCCGCGAATGATTTCACGCCCCACGGCGGAGCCCATGGTGCGTACAGCGGACTTGGCCATGCTTTGCGCCAGTCCGTCATGCACGCCGCCGCGCGGGCCGGTGGTGCCAAACAGCACGTCCTTGAGCCCACCCATGATGCCGCCTGATGCGTTCTGCCCGACCGCACCGCCGTTCGTGGCGGCACCTGCCGCTGGTGCACTGGCAGCAGCGCGACTCTGCAGTTTTTCGTAAGCCGATTCGCGGTCCACGGTCTTTTCATAAACGCCTGCCACCAGCGAGTTTTGCAGCAAGGCCTGGCGCTGTTCTGTTGTGATGGGGCCAATCTGGCTGCCGGGTGGGAAAACAAACACCCTCTCGGTGATGCTGGGCCGGCCTTTAGCGTCCAGCAGGCTGACCAGGGCCTCGCCCACGGCCAGTTCGGTGATCGCGGTTTCAATATCCAGGCCGGGCTTCTGGCGCATGGTCTGGGCTGTGGCTTTGACGGCTTTCTGGTCACGCGGCGTAAACGCGCGCAGGGCATGTTGCACGCGGTTGCCGAGCTGGGCCAGCACGGAGTCGGGAATATCGAGCGGGTTTTGCGTGACGAAATATACCCCTACGCCTTTGGAGCGCACCAGCCGCACTACCAGCTCGATGCGTTCAACCAGTACTTTCGGTGCTTCATTGAACAGCAAATGCGCTTCGTCAAAAAAGAACACCAGTTTGGGCTGGTCCGGGTCGCCAATTTCAGGCAACTGCTCAAACAGCTCCGAGAGCATCCAGAGTAAAAACGTGGCGTACAGGCGCGGTGAGTTCATCAACTTGTCAGCCGTCAGGATGTTGATGACCCCTTTGCCATCGACCGTTTGCATGAAGTCGCTGATGTTGAGCATCGGTTCGCCAAAAAACTGGTCGGCGCCCTGACTCTCGATTTGAAGCAAACCGCGTTGAATGGCCCCGACGCTGGCTGCGCTGACGTTGCCGTATTTGGTGGTGAATTCGCTGGCGTTCTCGCCCACATACTGCAGCATGGCGTGCAGGTCTTTCAAGTCCAGCAGCAGCATGCCGTTGTCGTCGGCGATTTTGAACACCAGGTTCAGCACGCCCGACTGGGTTTCGTTCAGGTTGAGCATACGGCCCAGCAGCAGCGGACCCATGTCTGAAATGGTGGCGCGCACCGGGTGCCCTGCTTCGCCAAATACATCCCAGAGCGTGGTGGGGCAGGCCTGGGCTTCGGGTGTGTCAATGCCGCGCTCTTTCAAAATACCGGCCAGCTTGGGGCCAATCTGGCCGGTCTGGCTGATGCCGGTCAGGTCACCTTTGACGTCGGCCATGAACACGGGCACACCGATTTTTGAGAAGTTTTCTGCCAAGGTTTGCAGGGTTACGGTTTTACCTGTGCCCGTGGCGCCCGTGATCAATCCGTGGCGGTTTGCCAGCTGGGGCAGCAGCTCACAGACCGTCGTGGCGTTCTTTGCAATCAAAAGGGGCTCTGCCATGGGAAATGTCCTGCGGTGAAAAAGTAAAATAAGCAGGTAGCGTAAATCAAAATTCTGAAAGAACAGCGTGGCAGGTCACAGTAAATGGGCGAATATTCAACACCGCAAGGGTCGCCAGGACGAAAAACGCCAGCGTGTCTGGACCCGCGTGATGCGCGAGATCATGGTGGCGGCCCGCATGGGCGGCGGTGATATTGCCACCAACCCGCGCCTGCGCCTGGCCGTTGAAAAAGGCAAAGCCGCCAACATGCCTGGCGAAAACGTCAAATACGGCATCGCCAAGGCGACCGGCAGCCTGGAAGGCGTGCAGTACGAGGAAGTGCGTTATGAAGGCTACGGCATCGGCGGCGCGGCCATCATCGTGGACTGCATGACCGACAACAAAGTGCGCACGGTGGCTGAAGTGCGCCACGCGTTTTCAAAACACGGCGGCAACATGGGCACCGAAGGCTCGGTGGCGTTTCAGTTCAAGCACTGCGGCCAGCTGATTTTTGCACCGGGCACCAGCGAAGAAAAAGTCATGGAAGTTGCCCTGGAAGCCGGTGCAGACGATGTGATTGCCCATGACGACGGGGCCATTGAGGTGCTGACACCCTACGCCGGCTTTGAAGCTGTTAAAAATGCGCTGGAGACGGCTGGCCTGGTCGCTGAAATGGCTGAAGTCACGATGCGGGCCGACAACACCATCGACATGGCAGGCAGTGACGCGGCCAGAATGCAAAAACTGCTGGACGTGCTGGAAGACTTGGACGACACGCAGGAAGTCTTTCACAACGCTGCGCTTTCAGACTAGAACACGAATGAATACCGAACATCCAACAAAAATCACAAACAGGGGAATTGCTGCATGAAAGTTTTGGTCGTAGGCGGCGGGGGCCGTGAACACGCGCTGGCCTGGAAGTTGTCGCAGTCTCCTAAAGTCAAAGCAGTGTATGTCGCACCTGGCAATGGCGGAACGGCCCTGGACCACCGGCTTCACAACATCAATATCACGGATGTCCAGGCGCTGCGTGCCTGGGCTGCTCTTGAAAAGATAGCATTGACGGTGGTGGGCCCCGAGCAGCCGCTGGCCGC
>JBBRMH010000174.1:0-7738 GCA_038230935.1 Burkholderiales bacterium
CAGGGCGTGCCACTGGTGGCGATCACGGGTGGGCTGCAGTCCACGCTGGCCAGACATGCGCGCGTCACACTGGACAGCAGTGTGGCACAAGAGGCCTGCCCGCTGAATCTGGCGCCAACCGCTAGCACCACAGCGCAGCTGGCTCTGGGCGATGCGCTGGCTGTGGCGCTGCTCGATGCGCGTGGTTTCAGGGAAGAAGACTTTGCCCGCTCGCACCCTGGCGGTGCCCTGGGCCGCAAGCTGCTCACCCATGTCAGCGACGTGATGCGCAGTGGTGATGCCATCCCGCAGGTGGGGCTTGATGCCAGCTTTAGCGAATTGATGCGTGAGATGAGCGCCAAAGGCCTGGGTGCCTCAGCTGTGGTTGATACCGGCCAGCGCGTACTGGGCATTTTTACCGATGGTGATTTGCGCCGCCTGGTTGAAAAGGGTGTCGATTTACGCAGCAGCAAGGCGCGCGATGTCATGCACCGCGACCCTCGCACTGTGCGTGCGGATTGCCTGGCGGTGGAGGCGGTGGCCCTGATGGAGCAGCACCGTATCACCAGCGTACTGGTGATCGATGGCAACGGGTTGTTGTGCGGTGCGCTCAACACCAACGATTTGATGCGGGCGAAGGTGATCTGATGAACACCATCCCCCCACTTTTGCCCGCCCTGAATTTCGCCCCCGAACTCCTCTTGAAAGCTCAAGGCGTGCGCGTCGCATTTTTTGATATTGACGGTGTGCTGACCGATGGCGGCCTGTACCTGTCCGAGCAGGGTGAAACCCTCAAACGCTTCAACACGCTCGACGGCCACGGCCTGAAGCTGCTGCAAAAAGCCGGTATCACGCCCGCCGTGATCACCGGTCGCGACAGCCCGGCCTTGCGGGTGCGGCTGCAGGCCCTGGGCATTACCCATGCGCATTTCGGGACGGAAGACAAACGCCCTGCCGCTGAAATCACGCTTCAGGCTTTGGGTATGGACTGGCACCAGGCCGCCGCCATGGGTGACGACTGGCCTGATCTGCCCGTGATGCGGCGAGCCGCTTTCAGTTGTGCCCCTGCCAATGCGCACGCTGAAGTCAAGGCGCTTGCCCACCACACCACACACGCTGCTGGCGGCCATGGCGCGGCCCGGGAGTTCTGTGACCTGTTGCTGGTAGCTAATGGCTGTTATGAAAAGCTGCTGCAGGGGTCCAGTGCATGACGACTGCTGCCCGCCGCCCTGTCCGGGGTCTGCGCCAGTTCTGGCATCAAGTGCTGCGTTTGTGGGACAGCGTGTACATCTATTTGCCCCTGGTCATGATGGGCGCTCTGGCTCTGGGAACCTACTGGCTGCAACGCAACACGCCGGTTTTCAACACCGTAGAAGCTGCCAAAGAAGTCCGGCACGCCACCGATTACTTCATGCGCAACTTCACGGTTAAAAATTTTGACGATGCAGGTTTGCTCAAAAGCCAGGTGGCGGGTGTTGAGGCCCGGCACTACCCTGATACCGATACCCTGGAGATTGACCAGGGGCGGATTCGCAGTGTCGATGCCGAAGGCCAGGTGACCACCTCGACGGCGAACCGAGTTTTAAGCAATGGGGATGGCTCGGAGTTGCAGCTGATTGGCAATGCACGGGTTGTGCGTGAGAGCCTGCAGGATGCAACAGGCCGTGACACGCCGCGCATGCAGTTCAGCGGCGAGTTTTTACATGTCTTTTTAAACGATGAGCGCGTCAAATCCCACAAACCGGTTGTACTCACGCGTGGCAAAGACCAGTTTTCCGGAGACACCCTGGCGTATGACAACCTGACCGGGGTCGCTGACCTGAAAGGCCGCGTCAAAGGCGTCCTCACCCCCACGGCGGGCCGCCCGTCGTCTCGTTGATCGCGGTTTCCGCGATCCATCGCTTTTTAACCCTCCCCAGGAGTCCAGGTGTCCAAACTCGTTTTTATCACCGGCGCGTCCAGCGGCATTGGCCAGGCGCTGGCACTGCGGTTTCACCAGGCTGGCTGGCGCCTGGGCCTGGTGGCACGCCGTGTAGGCGAGGTGCAATCATGGGCTGCGGCAAACAATATAAGCGCGGGCAGCTATCAAATCTATAGTGCGGATGTTTCGGTGACTGACAGCATGGTGGCCGCCGGCCAGGCCTGCATCGAGCGGCAGGGTCTGCCCGATGTCGTGATTGCCAATGCCGGCATCAGCATCGGCATGGACACCCGCATGCGCGAAGACCTGGACGTGATGGCGCAAACCTTTGCCACCAACAACATCGGCCTGGCGGCAACCTTTCACCCGTTTATTGAGGCCATGAGCCAGCGCGCCTCGGGCGCACTGGTGGGCATTGGCAGTGTGGCGGGCATTCGCGGCCTGCCGGGGCATGGGGCGTATTGCGCCAGCAAGGCTGCAGTGATTGCCTACTGCGAAAGCCTGCGCGGCGAGCTCAAGGCCAGCGGGGTGAAGGTGGTGACGATTTGCCCCGGCTACATTGACACGCCCCTGACGCAAAAAAACAGCTACAGCATGCCATTTTTGATGCGGTCCGACAAGTTTGCAGACCAGGCGTTCGCGGCCATTGTGCAAGGTGCCAGTTACCGGGTGATTCCGTGGCAAATGGGTGTGGTCGCCAAACTTTTGCGTTTGCTGCCCAATGCCGTGTTTGACAAGGCCCTGTCAGGCCGTGCCCGCAAGCCACGCCAGAACAGTAGCAACAAAACTTGAGGTTTTCCAAAAAGACTTTTACGCTATTAAAAATATAGCACTTACCGCAAGTATCTTCTGGCCTGGAGGGCATTTTGCCAATTAAAAAGGCTTCAAAACCCAAGTCTTGAAGCCTTTTGAAGCTGATTCAGCCGGTGCTGAAAATGCTTGCAGAAAATCAATAACCGCCGCGTCCACCGCCGCCACCGCCACCACCCGAACGACCGCCACCGCCGCCACCGTAAGGGCTGCGAAAGCCGCCGTCGCCACCACCACCACCACCGGAGCGTCCGCCGTCGCCACCTGAACGGCCACCGCCACCACCGCCATAACCACCGTCGCCGCCGGAGCGTCCGCCACCGCCGCCGTAACCCCCACCGCCACCAGAGCCGCCACCATATCCACCACCACCGCCAAAGCCGCCACCCGTGCGTGGGGGACGCGCTTCCATGGGACGAGCTTCGTTGACAACCACGCTGCGACCGCCCAAAGGCTGGCCGTTCATGCCGTTGATGGCAGCCTGGGCATCGGCATCACTGCCCATTTCAACAAAGCCGAAGCCTTTGGAGCGACCTGTGTCGCGTTCCATCATCACTTTGGCGCTGATCACAGAGCCAAATTGACCGAAAGACTGTTGCAGGTCTTCGTCGCGTACCGAGTACGGCAGATTGCCGACGTAAAGTTTGTTACCCATGGAAAGGAACTCCTCTAAAAACACAATATCGAAAGTATTGACAAAAGCGATGGGGTCCCGACGAGCACAACAAACTTTATCCGTACCGCTGCAGCGCACGAAACTGACCGATCACCCAACCCGCACGAATGCGCACATTCGCACGCAAACATTATCGTTTAGCTGCTCCAATAATGCGCAATTATCGTAAACACCTACACGCTGGCCAAGGTGGGTACAACGCTGTCGCTGCCTGTGCTGTTCGAGGCCCGTGCCCAGGCCTCGAACGTGTGCCACCCAGGACAAAGCCTTTGCATATTTTTTAAATGTCTTATTGACAGGACATTAGTACTTTTTATATGATGGCCCATGCGGTCAACCAATCTGCCTTTGCCCAAATACCACCAGATTTATCTGGTGCTGCGGGAGCAGTTGCAGGAGGGCCGTTTTGATGCAGGTCTTCCCGGTGAACTGGCGCTGATGCAGCAGTTTTCTGTAGCGCGCGTCACCGTGCGGCGAGCCCTGGAGCTGTTGCAAAACGAAGGCATGATTTCCCGTGAGCCGGGGCGTGGCACCCGGCCTGTGCAGCAGGGCGTTGACGCGCGACACGGTCCGGGCAGTGACGGGCAAGCCCATCGTGCACGCCTGACTGGGTTGTTGGAAAACCTGGTCAGCATGGGCTTTCGCACCTCCGTGAAAGTGCTGGATGTAGAGACCGTTGGCGCGTCCACTGCGGTGGCATCTGCTTTGATGATGGATGTGGGCGACCCGGTACAAAAAGCCATTCGCGTGCGCAGTACCAGCGAGGGACCGCTGTCTCACATCACCACCTACGTTCCCGGCAACATCGCCCGGCAATTCGGAAAACGCGAACTGGCCCGCAAACCTATTTTGGTGCTACTTGAAGAGTCGGGCGTGAAGGTTGGCCGTGCCCACCAGACGATTTCCGCCAGGCTGGCCGATTCCGTGATTGCGCAACATCTGGACGTGGCTGTCGGCTCTGCCCTGCTGGCTGTTCGCCGCCTGATCTACGACGACCAGGAGCGTCCGGTTCAGTGGCTCCACGGCCTGTATCGCCCGGATCGTTATGAATACCAGATGCAGCTCTCACGCGTTGGCGACATTGATGCCAAAGTGTGGGTCAACAAAGAGCTGTCAGCCCAGTTTCACTGATTTCACAGATGTTTTCATTATTTTTTGCCCTCTCTACAACCACAGCCAGGAGATAGCCCATGACCACACGTCGCCATTTCATTTCACAGTCAGCCGCCGCTGCGTCGGCCATCGCTTTTCCATTGGCCGCCAGTGCGCAGCCAAAAGTCATCAAGGTCGGGGTGCTGCATCCGGTGACCGGCGCTCTGGCGTATTCGGGCCAGCAGTGCCGTGAAGGCGCGTTGATGGCCATTGAAGACATCAACAAGGCCGGCGGTATCAAGTCGCTGGGTGGTGCAAAGATTGAGGCACTGCTGGGTGATGCGCAATCGCAACCGCAAGCCGGCGCTGCCGAGGTGGAGAAGATGAATGAGGCGGGCGTGTCGGCTGTGGTGGGTGCGTTTGCCTCGGCTATTTGCCTGGCCACCACGCAAGCGGCTGCCAAGTACAACCTCCCGCATATCGTGGATGTGGGTGTGGCGGACCAGATCGTCGAGCGGGGTTTGAAAAACACCTTCCGTTTTGCACCCGGTTATAAAAAGGTGGCAGAAACGGCCATTGCCAATTTGCACGTGCTCAACACAGCGGCAGGCAAGCCGGCCAAAACGGTGATGATCATTCATGAAGAGTCGCTGTTTGGCAGCGGCACAGCGCAACTGCTGGCGCGTGAATTGCCAGGCTTTGGCTACGAGGTCAAGGAAATCGTCAAACACGCCAATCCGACGCGCGACTTCAACAACATCGTGCTGCGCATGAAGGCGATCAACCCCGATATCGTCATTCCTGCCAACTACTACAACGAATACGCGCTGCTGGTGCGCACCATGCAGCAGCAGAAAGTCACGCCCAAAGCCATCTACTCTGTGCTGGGTGGTGCGGCATCGAGCTACAAATTCCTCAAGGAGTTTCCGGAAGCCGCCAACGGCATCATTGACTGCAACCACTGGTTCAACCCCAAGGACGCGCGTGCGCTGGCCCTCAAAAAGCGCGTAGAAGCCAAAGGCCTGTTTTTCAGTTACGAGCTTTTCCTGACCTACACCGCCATGTGGCTGCTGGCCGATGCACTGGAGCGCGCCAAGTCCACAGACCGCGCAGCCATCATTGACGCGCTGGAAAAAAGCACCTTCGCCAACCACTTCATGCCTTATGGCCCCACGAAGTTTGTCAACGGACAAAACCAGGGTGCACAGCCGCTCATGGTGCAGGTGCTTGACAAGGACATCAAGGTCATCATCCCGCGTGAATACCGCCAGGCTGACCCGCTCTTTCCGCTGAAGGCCTGATCAACCTGCGCCACCATGTTCGAGTTCAGCATCCTTTTCCCGTCCCTCCTGAATGGTCTGACGACCGGCGCAGTGTATGCCTTGATTGCGCTGGGACTCACGCTGATTTACGGCGTGCTGCACATCATCAACTTTGCGCATGGCACCTCGTTGATGCTGGCGCTGTATGCCGTCTATCTGCTCAAGCAGCACCTGGGCATTGATCCGTATCTGGCGCTGCCTATTGTGGTGCCGGGCATGTTTGTGCTGGGCTATGGTCTTCAGCGTCTGGTCATCAACCGGGCCAGCCATGGCAAGGATGAGAACATTCTGCTGGTCACGCTGGGCATTTCCATCGTGATGGAAAACCTGGCGCTGCTTTTTTTCAAGTCCGATACCCGCACCATCGATACCGCTTATACCTTGAGCACGGTGGCCATAGGCCCGGCCATGATTGCGCTGCCCAAGCTGATAGCGTTTGCCGGGGCGCTGGTGGTCTCAGCGGTATTGCTCTGGATTGTCAATTGCACAGACCTGGGCCGCGCCATTCGCGCTGTTGCTCGCGAAAAGCATGGGGCCAAGCTCATGGGTATTCATGTCGACCATGTGTACGCCATGAGCTTTGGTATTGGTCTGGCATGTCTGGGTGCCGCTGCATGCTTTTTGCTGCCCGCTTATTACGTCAATCCCCAGGTGGGCAGCGGCTTTGTGCTGGTGGCTTTTACCATCGTGGTGCTGGGCGGCATGGGCAGCTTTACCGGTGCATTGATGGGCGGTTTGCTGGTGGGTGTGGTGGAGTCTCTGGGTGGCTTGTTTTTGGGTGAATCGTTGGGGCAGATTGGTATTTTTGTCATCTTCATCGCGGTGTTGCTGTTTCGCCCACAGGGCTTTTTTGGAGCCAGGTCGTGAAACAGCTTTTGATTATTTTTCTGTTTGCCGCCAGCGTTGCAGCGCTGACTGGCTGGTCAGATTCAGGTGTGCTGCTCAACTTTGTGATGATGGCGCTATATGCCGCGCTGCTGGCGCAGGCCTGGAACATTCTGGGTGGCTTCGGCGGGCAGTTTTCGTTTGGCCACGCGCTGTTTTTTGGCACAGGAGCCTACATCCAGGCTATTGCGCAGATGCAGGGCGGTATTAATCCCTGGCTGGCTCTGCCCCTGGCGGTGGCGGGCAGTGCGCTGGTAGGTCTGTTTGTGGGTGGGCTGTCGTTCCGTTACGGGCTCAAGGGTTCGTACTTTGCGCTGGTGACGCTGGCGTTTGCCGAGGTGTTTCGCATCCTCGCGCTGTCAGTGCCGTTTACGGGTGCGGGTGTGGGCCTGATGCTGCCGCTCAGGGAGTCATTTGCCAACATGCAGTTTGGCTCCCGAAAAGGCTATGTGTTTTTGATCCTGGCGCTGGTGACGCTGGCGCTGCTGGTCAGCTGGTGGCTGCGCAACTCGCGTTTTGGCGCATGGCTGCAGGCAGTGCGCGACAACGAAGACGCCGCGCGCGCCATCGGTGTGAACCCGTTCAACGTGAAGATGGGGGCGATTGCACTCTCAGGTGGCTTCATGGGTGCCGCCGGGGCGTTTTATGTGCAGGTGTTTCAGTACATTGATCCCGCCATCGGCTATGGCTCCATGACCTCGGTTGAAGCTCTGGTGGCCGCTATTGTGGGTGGTATTGGCACAGTGTGGGGCCCGGTGCTGGGTGCGGTGGTACTGCATGTGCTGGCCGATGTGACACGCAATCTTTTTGGCGCGCTGCCTGGTATCAACATGGTCATCTACGGCACCGTGCTAGTACTGATCGTGATGTTTTTACCGCGCGGCATTGCAGGCATCGGGCAATCGGTGGTGGGTGTGTGGAAACGCTCGGGAGGCCGCCATGGCCAGTGATCTGCTGGTGCTCCAGGGTGTGAGCAAGTCGTTTGGTGGTCTCAAGGCTGTGCAGGGTGTCAGCCTGGCGGTGCCAGAGGGCTCTCTCACAGCCTTGATTGGC
>JBBRMH010000175.1:0-7662 GCA_038230935.1 Burkholderiales bacterium
GCGATACTTTTGCCAATGCTTACCAGTGGAAGCGGGAACTGTTCTGTGAAGTCGTTGCAAGCTTTATCAAGAGCTTTGTTCCTGGCAAGGACAGCCTACGGCCACAGTTCCGCTCGGTTGTCAATGCGTAAGTCCTGGAAACTGCGGTGCATCCGGGCTGACGGCGGCTACCGGGGCAAATTGCTGGACTGGGTGGCCGCACGGTTTTGTTTTGCTCTGATGGTGATACTTCACCCGGACAAGGTCAAGGGCTTTGAGTTGCTCCCCAAACGCTGGGTCATCGAGCGCACATTCGCCTGGCTTTACCGATATGTCCGAGGCATTTGCTCATGTCGCCATGATCAACCTGATGCTGCGCCGATTGCATGGAAGCTTTTAAAACACACTCTGAAGGTTTTTTGCGCAGTGTCCAGAGTTTGTTTGATGCTGGCAATGCCTGTGCTTTGTGCAAAAGCGTGTTCTCTGCCTTCTGACACCCGGCAAAGCTGTTGCGCAGGTCTTTCAGGTCATTGTTGACAGGTGTGGCCGGCAGCAGCATGACCCCTGGTTTTAATGTCCGATTGAATGATGTCCTGCATCAGGCACTCGTAGCGGTTTTTTTAATGCTGTTGTCGTCTTCGCTGCGCTTGCCTTTGAGGTTATTACGGAAATTGTGTGACTCGTCAATGACCACCAAACCGTAGTTGCCCCAATCGATGCTCCCAGGAGAAAACAAGTATCAGTTGCTATACAAAGCATAGCGGGTAGCGTGCACCAGAATTGCCTTGGAAGACTAAAACGCTTGAAACTCTTAAACGCTTAAGGCTTGGTAGCTTCAGCCTCGCTGCCGTCCGCAGCAGGTGCCTTGGTGCTGCGGATAAACATTTGCGCCGCCACAATGCCGACTTCATACAGACCACCCACCACCCCTAGCAGCATCAGCATGGAGCCCGCGTCAGGCGGGGTCACCAGGGCTGTGCCGACGGCGGCGATCACCCAGAAATAGCCGCGGTACTCGCGCAATTGCGCCACTGTCAGCACACCCATGCGGACCAGCAAAATCACTGCAATCGGTACTTCAAAGGCCAGACCAAACGCCAAAAACATGCCCAGCACGAAGTTCAGGTATTCCTCGATGTCTGGTGCCGCCGTGATCGACTTGGGTGCAAAGCTCTGGATGAACCTGAAAACCTGGCCGAACACAACGTAGTAGCAAAACGCCACGCCAATGAAAAACAGCAGCGTGCTGGACACCACCAGCGGCATGACCAGCTTTTTCTCATGCGAGTACAAGCCTGGTGCCACAAAAGCCCATACCTGATAGAGCACTACCGGCAGTGCCATCATGAAGGCGGCCATGAATAAAATCTTGATGGGCACCACAAATGGCGAGATCACGTTGGTGGCAATCAGCGTGGCGCCTTTGGGCAGTGTGGCCACCAGCGGCGCGGCCAGCAAGTCATAAAGCGCACCAGGCCCCGGGAAAAAGGCCAGAATTGCAGCGGCAATGCCAATGGCGATCACAGCCTTGACCATCCGGTCGCGCAACTCCATCAGGTGCTGCACAAAGGGTTGCTCGGTGCCTGCGAGTTCGTCGGGCTTGTCGGTTTTGGGATCGGACATGGGGTGGGAAAAGACGTCTGAATAGTCTGGAGCGCCAGCAGCTTTAGCCCTGCATGGTCCGCACCGGATTAACTGGGTTTGCTGGGCCGAAAGCGCGCCACGCGGGCCGCGCCTGATTGCGCCCGGGTACGCATACCGGAACGGGCTTTGTACCACTGCGGGGTAGCGCCTGTTTTAAGGCGCCACTTTTTCTTCGGATGCTTGTATTCGGGGAATATTTCCAGACCAGCCAGACTCGGGTTACTTGCGTCGCTGGTGGCCTCCGACCATGATTTCTCAAAATCACTGGCGTGGGTCTGGATGGAGTTCTCTACGTCGCGGGCAGCACCTTCGACGGTTTCTTTCATTTTCTTCAGCTCGTCCAGCTCCATGGAACGGCTGACTTCCTGCTTCACATCGGCGACATAACGCTGCGCCTTGCCCAGCAGCATGCCGACAGTACGGGCAACGCGCGGCAGCTTTTCCGGGCCGATCACGATCAGCGCGACTGCGCCTATCAGTGCGATTTTGGAGACGCCAAGATCAATCACAGCGGGCGGTCACAACTTTTGCTTGGCTTCGACGTCAATCGTCGTCTTGTCACTCGTCGCCTTGTCAGCCGCCTGGGCGTTGGTGACCTGACTCACAGGCTTGTCTTCGGCGCTCTGGCTGCCGTCTTTCATGCCGTCTTTGAAGCCTTTGACAGCACCGCCGAGGTCAGCACCCATGTTTTTTAGTTTTTTGGTGCCAAACACCATGACCACGATCAACAACACGATCAACCAGTGCCAAATAGAAAATGAACCCATGATTTGCTCCTAAAACTTCAAGTACAAATTTAAATACAACGAATACAGTTAGTGCACAGAACTCGCCCGATTCTAAAGGGCTTGCGTGACATTGACGCAAGTACACCCATGCCCCGCGTGGTCAGGCGCGCAGGCCCTAGCCCTTAGCCGGACCGATCACGCTAACTTTTCAGCCACGGCCGGGGGCCACCCATCACATGAAAATGCAGATGGTGAACTTCCTGACCGCCTTCCACGCCGGTATTTGTAAGGATACGAAACCCGCCTTCCGGATAAGGGTTGCAGCCTTGCTCCTGCGCCAGCCGGGGGGCCAGCGTCATCATGCGACCCAGCAGCGCCGCATGCTCAGGTCCAGCCTGCGCCATCGACGCAATATGCACTTTGGGAATCATCAAAAAATGCACCGGTGCCCATGGGTTGATGTCATGAAAGGCCAACACCTCGTCATCTTCGTACACCTTGCGGCTGGGAATGGTGCCTTGGGCGATTTTGCAGAAAATACAGTTGTCCGGATGGCTCATGCTTTGTTCAGAGGTAGGTAGGCGTTGGGAAAGCTGCTCACACTGTCTGGCCATTGCTAAAGCGCAACCAGCCACGAATACAGCGGTACAAATACCACAGCCAGACAATGCCGTAAGCAATAAAGCCTGGCAAAACAAACAACAGCCACAGTGGTGACAAAAGCACCAGCCAGAGGAGGGTCCACCAGAAGGTGCTGATCATGTAGTTGTGGTGGGCCACGTACAGTGGGTCAAGCTCGCCATCGCGCCGCAGGTAGTTGATGATCAGCGCGATCACGGCAAACACGCCACCACTGAACCAGGCCAGCGTATGCAGGCCGTAGAGCACATGCATCACAGTGCGATCACCGGGCGTTTTGGTCTCAAAGGTCATCAGATCAGTTTGACGCATGCCTGTTTGCTCCTGAAGTTGTGCCTGAACCAGGCAGGTTAATTTTCAAGCGCATCACGGCTTAACGCCTTACGCAATGCTTTTTCTTCAATGCCGCTGGTGCCTTCTCGACGCTCCAGCTCGGCCACCACATCGGCCGGGCTCAGGCCATAGTGCGCCAGCGCCACCATGCTGTGAAACCATAAATCAGCAACTTCACCTACCAGCTTGCCCTGCAGGCCGACACGTTCTTCTGCGCTGGTGCTGTGGTCAAGGTCTTTGGCAGCCATCACAGTCTCGGTGGCTTCTTCACCAATTTTTTTCAAGAACGCATCTGGCCCCCTGTGCAGCAGACGCGCCACATAGCTGGCGTCCGGGTTGCCTCCGTTGGCAACCTTGCGGCTGTCGATGGTGTGCGCCAGGCGCATGAGTGCATCAAGAGTTGTCATGTACTGCTTATTTATAGATGGTTTGCGGGTCTTTCAAGACCGGCTCGACCGCAATCCATTGGCCGTCCTTGTAAAGACTGTAAAAACAGCTGTGACGGCCAGTGTGGCAGGCAATACCCGGCTCGCCTGCAGCCTGCCCCAGCTGCGTGACCTTGAGCAAAATCACGTCGTTGTCGCAGTCAAGCCGAATCTCATGCACGGTCTGCACATGGCCTGACTCCTCGCCCTTGGGCCACAGCCGCCCGCGCGACCGGCTGAAATACACCGCACGCCCCAGCGCAGCGGTTTGCGCCAGTGCCTCGCGGTTCATCCAGGCAAACATGAGCACGTCGCCGCTCGCGGCTTCCTGTGCAATGACCGGGATCAGGCCCCTATCGTCCCATTTGATGTTGTCTAGCCAGTTCATCTGCGTATTGTCTGTGAAAAAAAGCGCTGGCCAAAGCGTTTGGGCGAGCGCCCTGCCAACGGGCTGCCAGCCCAGCCTGAAAGCATCAAAAATACGAGGATTGACTGGGTTTGGCATAGAAATTTACAAAAATCACTTTTTACAGCATATTATTTGGTGATGTCGGGTTTGTCTTCCCCGATATCGGCACACTCTGCCTGCGGGACGGCATGGGTTCTGATTTATAGTTTCAGCACCTTCCAGTTTATGAACTGTGCATATCGACCTTTCCCCCAACAGTTCACCTGACAAAACAGATCTACAAGACCGACAGCGCCGATAAAAATCCTCCTGTATTGGCCGCACTGCTGATCACACGATGGCTTGCATGGCCACAATTTCCAGCCGACCGGTCAGACCCTTGAGAACCACCACGGCTGCCAATGCCAGCAATGCTTTCCACAACAGCCCTTTGAACTCCCTACGCACACCAGCAGCGTTCATTATTTAGGTTCAAAAAAGAGAAAAATGTGATTCACCTGAAAAATGTCCACAAGAGCTATGAAGTCAAAGGCAAGCAAATTCCGGCCCTCAACGGCATTGATTTGTCCATCGTCAAGGGAGAAATCTTTGGCGTGATCGGCCACTCCGGTGCGGGCAAGTCCACCCTGATCAGGCTGATCAATCTGCTGGAGCGGCCATCCAGCGGCGACATCATCGTCGATGGCGAGGCGATACTGGCTTATGACAACCTGGCGCTGCGCAACTTCAGACGCAACCTCGGCATGATTTTTCAGCATTTCAATCTGCTGAGTTCCAAAACAGTGGCGGAAAATGTCGCCTTTCCCATCCGCATTACGGGTGAACGGGACACCATCAAAATAGATGCACGCGTCGATGAGATGCTGGACCTGGTGGGACTGAGCCGCCACAAGCACAAATACCCCAGGCAGCTCTCAGGCGGCGAAAAGCAGCGGGTGGGCATTGCACGGGCGCTGGCCAACCGGCCCAAAATCCTGCTGTGTGACGAGGCGACCAGTGCGCTTGATCCGCAGACCACACGTTCGATCCTGCAGCTTTTGCGCGAAATCAACGAAAAACTCAACCTGACCATCGTTCTGATCACGCACGAAATGGACGTTATCCGGACGATTTGTGACCGTGTGGCGGTGATTGATGGCGGAAAAATCGTCGAGAGCGGGCCGGTCACCCAGGTGTTTTTGCATCCCCGGCATCCCACCACGTGCAACTTTGTGCTGGAGGCAGAAGATTTCTCTGACGACGAAATCAGCCAAAGCCTGAGTCAGGTCAGCCAGGACATGGTGCGGCGTCTGACTTTCGTGAACCAATCGATGACCCAGCCGGTTTTCACCCAGGTCGCCAGGCAATGCGGTGTTGATTTCTTGATCCTCAACGGACGCTTCGGAAAAATCAAGTCAACGCCGTGCGGACAGCTCACAGTCGCCGTCAAGGGTGACCCAGCCAACGCGCAGGCAGCGATGGAAAAACTCTCCGAGGCCGGCGTGGTGGTTGAGGAGGCGTTCTGATGACTGAATTTTTTCAAAGCCTGATGTCGGGCGGGGTTGCCTGGGGTGATATCGGCTGGGCTACCGTAGATACCCTCCTGATGCTGGGCGGTGCGTTGTCGCTCACGTTGCTGCTCGGTCTGCCGCTGGGCATCATCCTGTTTTTGACGAGTCCGCAAAAACTGCTGTCGTCACCACGAACCTATGCAGCGATTTCTTTCGGGGTCAATATTCTGAGGTCCCTTCCGTTTGTGATTTTGCTGATTGCCATGATTCCCGTGACGGTATTGTTGACGGGTACATCGCTGGGTGTTGCCGGCGCGATTCCGCCGCTGGTTGTGGGTGGTACACCGTTTTTTGCACGTCTAGTAGAAACCGCTTTGCGCGAAGTGGATCACGGCATTATTGAAGCCTCTCTGGCCATGGGTGCCAGCGTGCAGCAAATCGTGACCGGCGCGCTGCTGCCCGAAGCACTGCCCGGCATCATCGCGGCAGCCACTGTCACGGCTATCGCGCTGGTGTCTTATACGGCCCTGTCAGGTGTCGTGGGCGGCGGCGGCCTGGGCGACCTGGCCATTCGCTACGGCTACCAGCGCTTTCAGTTGAATGTGATGTTCATCACGATCATCCTGCTGCTGATTCTGGTCCAGATTCTTCAGACAGCCGGTGACCGGCTTGTCAGGTATTTCAGTCGTTGAGGTTTATTTTTTACACAAGGAAAATGTATGAAGAAGTTATTGCTCGCCGTCCTTCTGGGCACCTCCCTGTTAGGCACTTCCCTGATGGCGAACGCCGCTGACAAACTGGTCGTTGGCGCAAGCCCGACGCCACATGCCGAGCTGCTGGAGCACCTCAAACCCATGCTGGCGCAGCAGGGTGTGGACCTGGAAATCAAGGTATATACAGACTACGTGCAGCCCAATGTGCAGCTGGTCGAAAAACGCATTGATGCCAATTTCTTCCAGCACAAGCCCTATATGGACGAATTCAACCGCAGCCGCGGAGCCTCACTGCAGGCCGTGGCTGATGTATTGATTGCCCCGTTTGGTGCGTACTCGAAAAAAGTCACGAACGTTTCAGAACTGAAAGATGGCGCAGTCGTGGCCATACCGAACGATGCGGTCAATGGTGGCCGTGCGCTCCAGCTGCTGGACCAGGCCAAGCTGATCAAGCTCAAAGATCCCAAGAACAACATGTCAACTGAAAAAGACATCGTGCAGAACCTGAAAAACATCAAGATCAAGCAACTTGAGGCACCGATGCTGCCGCGCGTACTGGGTGAAGTCGATATGGCCGTGATCAACACGACCTTTGCGCTGGAAGCCAAGCTCAGCCCCAGCAAGGATGCGCTGATTGTTGAAGGCGGTCAATCCAACTATGTCAACCTGCTGGCCGCCAGGGCCGACAACAAAGACAGTCCGGCCATTCAAAAACTCGCTGCTGCCTTGCGTTCACCAGAATCAAAAAAGTTCATTCTTGAGCGATTCAAAGGAAACCTGGTACCAGCTTTTTAAGGGCTCGTTTTTTCAACGCACCTGGATTCTTTGACCACAACCTTCTAGAAAAACATGAAACCCGGAAAACAATACAAATTTGAAACACTGGCCGTGCATGCCGGACATGCTGTGGACGTCGGCACCGGCGCCGTGACGGAAGCCATTCACCTCTCGACCACCTTTGAACGTGACGCAGACGGCGGCTATTCGCGCGGCTTTCTTTACTCACGCAACCACAACCCCAACCGCAACGGGCTGGAAGCTGCGCTGGCGGCGCTCGAAGGCGGCGCGACCGGTGCCGCTTTTGGCTCGGGCCTGGCGGCTGTGACTGCTGTCTTTCAGGGCTTGATGCCGGGGGATCATGTGGTTGCACCCAGCGATATCTACCATGGTACGGCCAACGTCCTGAAGCATCTTTTCGCCAAATGGGGCGTGACAGCTTCGTTTATCGACATGACGAATCTGGACAACGTGCGCCAGGCCGTGACCCCGCAAACAAAAATCATCTGGATCGAAACGCCGTCC
>JBBRMH010000176.1:0-7654 GCA_038230935.1 Burkholderiales bacterium
CGCGCAGACCATCACACCCCTTGGCAAAAGCCACCTGTGGGACGCCAAATCAGGTTTGGGTGCCTGTGGCGACTGGTGTATTGGGCACCGGGTGGAAGACGGGTTTTTATCGGGGCTGGAACTGGCGCTGGCCGCGCTGTAGAGCTTGAGTTGACGTGACAAGCGTGGGGACCACGTACCGGGGGCGCTTTGCCCCCTCCCCCACAGGCCCCTTGCATGCGGGCTCACTGGTGGCGGCGCTGGCCAGCTGGCTGGATGCCCGCGCTCACCAGGGCCAGTGGCTGGTGCGCATGGAGGATGTGGACACGCCGCGCTGCGTACCGGGGGCTGACCAGATTATTTTGGCGCAACTGGCAGCTGCCGGCATGCACCCTGACGCAGCACCGCTCTACCAGTCACAGCGCGGCGAAGCCTATCAAAGTGCACTGGACCAGCTGGTCGTTCAAGGTCTGGCTTATCCCTGCAGCTGTACACGGCAAGACATCGCGCAGGCACTGGCAGCGACGGGACAAGCCCGTCAGCGGTACGCAGAACTGGTGTACCCCGGTACCTGCCGTCACGCACCAGAAGGGCGTAGCGCACGTGCCTGGCGGTTTTTAACCGAACATTCAGAACGAAAAGTGCCTCCAGGGCAGACAATACCTGCGCTACCAGCTATCAATTCAATAGCAACCCAAAGTATTGACTGGACTGACCGCCGACTGGGTGCACAAACCCAGAACGTCAGCCAGGCCGTTGGCGACTTTGTGCTCAAACGTGCCGATGGCCTGTGGGCTTACCAGCTGGCCGTGGTGGTGGACGACGCAGCACAGAACATCACCCATGTGGTGCGCGGTGAAGACCTGCTGGACAACACGGCGCGGCAGATCATGTTGCAGCAAGCACTCAGTTTGCCTGCCCCACAGTATCTGCACACGCCGCTGGTGCTGGCAACTGATGGACACAAGCTCTCCAAACAAAACGGTGCGCGGGCGCTTCAGCTGGACAGTTCTGAGCAGACCCTCGAAAGCCTTCAGCACAGTGCATTCACGCTGGGTCTTGGCAGAAACACGCGAGCACATTGCGTTAGCGACGCGCTGACAGGCTGGATACATGAATGGCAACAAATTTATACGACTAAGTAGTACAATTACAGCATGCTGACTATTGTGGAAACCACCTTGTTTTCTTCGCTTTGGCCTCGGTACTGGACGGAAGACGAACGAGGTGAATTTGCCGCCTATTTAGCCAGCCACCCCGACGCAGGAGATGTGATACCCAAGACTCAGGGCTTGCGCAAAGTGCGCTGGAGTCGGCAGGGCTCAGGTAAATCCAGCGGTGTTCGGGTTATCTACTTCAAACGCAATACCAGGAAAGAACTCGTGCTACTTCTGCTTTACGCCAAAAGCCGTCAGGCAACCATGACCGCCCACCAACTCACGGAAATACGACATGCCCTCCAAACGTCTGACGATTAAACCGGTCCAGCCTCAGCGCCCACTCAGCGATGCGCAACTAAAAGCCTTTGAAGCTAACCGTGACTTGCATGCCGAGCTGATGCAATCCATCGCACAAATGAATGCGGGCCAAACCACGCCCGTGATGGCAGCTGCTGCGATTGCCCGCCAGAGCACCGGTCTGTCGCAGTCGCAGTTTGCCAAGCTGCTGGGTGTTTCAGTGCGGTCGCTACAAAGTTGGGAGCAAGGACGCAAGCGGCCTAGCGGGGCTGCACGTACATTGCTTGCAATAGCGACACACAACCCCAAGGCTTTGCTTGCTGTAGCTGCCTATTAAAAAAAACACAGAGAGCGATATGGCCAATCCAGTTGATGCATTTAAAAAAATGTGCCGTTCAATGGCTCCCCGCATACAGAGGGGCAGGGCATGACGCAAGCCAACACGGTGCCTGGCACTGACCAGACCACACCACCGCACCGCACCATCCGCAGCTTTGTGCTCCGTACGGGCCGCACCACAGCAGGCCAGGCACGGGCCTTTGCTGATGTGGGTCCGCAGTTTTTGCTGCCCTACGCTCCAGCGCTGGTGGACTTTGCAGCGGTTTTTAACCGCACAGCACCCACCATTCTGGAAATCGGCTTTGGCATGGGCGAAGCCACGGCGCATATTGCCAGCGTGATGCCGGAGAAAAACTTTCTGTGCTGCGAGGTGCACACGCCTGGCGTCGGCGCGCTGCTCAAGCGTATCGACGAGCAGAGCCTGGGCAATATCCGCATCCTGCAGCACGACGCGGTTGAAGTGATTGACCACATGCTGCCAGCGGGTAGCCAGGCCAGCCTGGACGGCGTACATATTTTTTTCCCGGACCCGTGGCACAAGAAAAAACACAACAAGCGCCGCCTGATTCAGGCACCGCTGATGGCCAAACTCGCCGCCCGCCTCAAGCCGGGCGGCTATGTGCATTGCGCGACCGACTGGCAATCCTATGCCGAGCAGATTCTGGAAGTCTTGAGCGCTGAGCCCCTGCTGCAAAACACTTCAGGCACAGGATATTCCCCCAAACCTGACTACCGCCCGTTGACCAAGTTTGAAAACCGGGGTATCAAACTGGGCCACGGGGTGTGGGACGTGGTGTTTACACGGGTGTGAGCAAGACGCCAAACCACGGACTGCCAACACGTGACGGCGTTGGCCCCAGCTGCGTCGGCCTGCCCGCAGGCAGTTGGCCCACCATCACAGATTTTCTGGTCGAACGCTTCCCGGCCATCACCCGCGAAGTCTGGCTCAACCGCATGGCCAGTCAGCTGGTGGCTGACGAGTTTGGCGAACTGGTCACGCCACAGCGCCCTTACCCCGGCCACATGCGGATTTACTACTACCGCGCACTGGACGATGAGGCACACATCCCGTTTGAAGAAACCATCCTCTTTCAGGACGCTCATCTGGTGGTGGCCGACAAGCCGCATTTTTTACCGGTCACGCCTTCAGGACACTACTTGCAGGAAACCTTGCTGGTGCGGCTTAAAAACCGGCTGGGAATTGATACCTTGACGCCAATTCACCGCATCGACCGTGAAACCGCCGGGCTGGTGCTGTTTTCAACGCAAGTTGCCGACCGCAACGCTTACCAAGGGCTGTTCCGCACGCACACCATCGCCAAATCTTACGAGGCGATTGCCCCGTGGCGTGATGATTTGCAATGGCCCCTGACGCGTACCAGCCGGATTGTGGAAGACGATCTTTTTTTCAGACAACGTGAAGTACCCGGCGCGGCCAACAGCGAAACCCATATGGATGTGCTTGAAGTACGGGGCCGCACAGCACGTTACGCACTCAGTCCGGTCACCGGCAAAAAGCACCAGCTGCGCGTGCATATGAACGCTCTTGGCCTGCCCATCATCAATGACCGCATGTACCCGCCACGAACCGATACACCCGGCGATGATTTTGATTTGCCGCTGCAGTTGCTGGCCAAATCGATTGCGTTTATTGACCCGGTGACGGGGGAAGCCAGGCGGTTTGAGAGCTGTTTGCAGTTGTTGCCGTTATAAAAGCGGGTTCATTCAACGCAGAGGGCCGCAGAGAGATTCAAAAAAATGATTTTCTTGCCGCCTGTTTATTTGATCTTTTCCTCTGAATTGCTTTCTCTGCGTTCTCTGCGCCTCTGCGCCTCTGCGTTGAAGCATTTATCTCCTGATCACGCCTTGATTTCTTTTGCCGTGATCTGGTACTTGAAATCATCCGGTGCAAGCGAGTCAAAGCGCCCGTCGGCGTTTTCACCGACCGGGTACATGAAAAAGCCCAGCACCTCGCCCTTTGAATTGGGCAGCGAAATGTCGTGCGCGGTGTTGTAGGCCATCCAGTTGCCTTCCCAGCCGCCAAACAGCGCCTTGTTCACAGGTGCCACCAGCGGGTTGGACACGTTTTTAATCCAGTCGGCAGTCTCAAGCCGCATCACCTTGGCCACGTCGGCCGGGTCCATCGCCACCCAGCCGTAGCCCTGCAAATAAGCCTCCGAGCGGCAGTGCTGCGCACCCTTCAGGCTGGCCGGGTTGCCTGACAGCTCCTTGTAGCCAAAGCTTGACGGTACCAGCCGGATGCCATACACATCTCGCGCAGGCACACCGACCGCACGACACAAGCCAACAAACAGCGCGTTCAGGTCCGCGCATTTGCCACCCAGGTCGCCCGTCTCCAGCATGGTCTTGATATCGCCGATACCACAGCCACGCACTTTCGGTTCGCGGTAAGTGTTGGCCACGATCCAGTCGTAGATTTTCTGGGTTTTTTCGACATCGGTTTTGGCGTTGCCTACAGCTGCCAGCGCGGTCTTGCGCACAATGCCGTCGGTGGGAATCAGCGTCGTGGGGCGGGTGAAGTAACGCAGGGTGTCAGCACTTTCGGCAGGTGCTGTTTTTTGTGACCAGTCCACGGCCCGGCCCTGGGTTTGCACGCGGCTGGTCAGCTCGACAAACGGGGTCGCTTCGCTTGCTGCGAATTCAACATGCAGCATCTTCGCACCATCGCGGCCATCTTGCGTCAGCCGGGTGACACCGTTGCTTGAAAAGCTGTTGCCCTGCGAGCGCTGGTAGTCGCTGTTGACCGACGGTATCGGCAACCACAGCTGCACTAAGCCATCAGTACGGCCTTGCGGCTTGACCACATCAACCCGGGTGGTGACATCAAAGGTGCGCCATGCGCCGCTCTGTGGGGCAAAGTTGCCTCTGGCAAGCGTTGCAGCAGGGGTCTGCGCAAAGTTCAGACCGGGCAGCGCGCCTGCAAGGGCAGCAGCAGCGGTGTTTTTCAAAAAGGTACGGCGTACGGTGGTCATCAAAAGAACTCCGGAAATAGAAAGAAAGGCAACGTGCATCGGGGCAGATAAAGGTGTCCCGCGAAGTTGTCGCGTCAAAAGTCACGCCTGCGAATTATCGTGGCAGCAAGGTCACAGGTGTTCAGGGCTTCAAGAGCCCTTCAATCAGTTGGCCGGGCGCACTGCTGGTCCAGTCCACTTCACCTTTGACGCGGTGCCTGGCGCGGCCCCGGTTGTCAAGCATCAAGGTGGTGGGGAAAACCTTCACGCCCCACTGACCCGCTGCCCGGCCTGTGGTGTCCAGCAGCAGGGGCAGCTTCAGACCTGTCGTTTTTGCAAACTGCAGGGCGCGCGCTGCGGGTTCCTTGAAATTGATGGCCAACACCAGCAACTTTTCTGGCCCGTACAGGTCCGCGACTTGCTGCAGTGTGGGCATTTCAGCGCGGCACGGCTCGCACCAGCTGGCCCAGAAATTAAGCAATACCGCACGACCCTGCACATCGGCCCATTGCCAGGTTTTGCCCGTAGTGTCCAGCAGCCCCAGACTGGACAAGGGGCCAGACCAGGGCGTGACTTCATAGGCCGGACCGCCTGAATTCTGGGAGGCGCCCTGTGCATGGGCCGGTCTGCCCGCAGAAATTGCCAGTACGGGTAAAAGCAGGGAAGTCTGTAAAGCCTTGCGGCGGTTTAAATGCATCGCGCTATGCTAGCAGGGCTCCCAATACTTGATCCTGACCGCTCGCCCTTGAAAACATCTCCTTCATCCTTGCCAAGATTTGTCGATTCAATCAGAACACCCAGCGCAGTGTCTGCTGATGTACAGCTGGAATTGACATGCGGCTTGCTGGCTGAACAGGCCAGCATTGCGCCCAAGTTTTTCTACGACGCGCTGGGTTGCCGTCTGTTTGAAGCGATTACCGAACTAAGTGAGTACTATCCGACACGTTGCGAGGCCGGTATTTTTCAAGCCTGTCAAACCGGCATCGCCGCCGCCATTGCTTCAAGCGGCGTTCACAATGCCTGCCTGATTGATCTGGGTGCCGGAAACTGCGCCAAGGCCGAGGCGCTGATACCGCACCTGCTGCCTGGCCAGTACGTTCCGGTGGATATTTCGACGGATTTTCTGCGTGCCTCTGCCGAGCGGGTGCAGGCCAGCTTTCCGGCGCTCGACGTCATCGGTGTGGGCATGGATTTTTCAAGCCACATGCGCTTGCCCGACGTGGTGCAGCCCCACGACCGGGTGTTCTTCTACCCCGGTTCAAGTCTGGGTAATTTCTCACCCGTACAAAGCCTGGCGTTTTTGCAGCAAATAAGCGACCCGGCGCAAGGCGCGGCGCGTGGCCTGCTGCTGGGCATTGATCTGGTCAAGGAAAGTGCCATCCTTGAAGCTGCTTACGACGATGCGCTGGGTGTGACTGCTGCTTTCAACAAGAACCTGCTGCGGCATGTCAATGCGCTGCTTGGGTCAGACTTTGACACTCGCCAATGGCAGCATGTGGCGCTGTTCAACGCGGCGCATTCACGCATAGAAATGCATCTGGAAGCCATGCAGGACGTGACCGTCAGTTGGCCAGGCCACGTACGGCAGTTCAGTGTTGGTGAGCGCATCCACACTGAAAACTCATACAAGTACACGCTGCACGCCATGACTGCATTGCTCAGGCAGGCCGGGTTCAGCCAGATACAGCACTGGACGGACGCCAAAGGCTGGTTTGGCGTGTTCTGGGCTGCGATGTAGCTAAAACAGCCTCCAGGGCAGTCAATACGTGGGCTGAACGCTACTGATTATGTAGCATTCTCCTTATTTGGCAAACAGGTTCTGCAGCGTCGCAAAGGCCTTGAACTCGATGGCATTGCCCGATGGATCAAGAAAAAACATGGTCGCCTGCTCGCCCGGCTCGCCCTTGAAGCGGATGTGCGGCTCAATCACAAACTGGGTGCCTGCAGCGGTGAGTTTGTCTGCCAGAGCCTGCCATTGCGTCATGTTCAGGACTGCGCCAAAGTGGCGTACCGGAACATTGTGGCCATCGACTGCACTGGTTGTGGTGTGACCACATTCGTCAGGTGCAAGGTGTGCGACGATCTGGTGACCATAGAAGTTGAAATCCACCCAGTCCTGCGAGCTGCGGCCTTCGGGGCAGCCCAGCAAGTCGCCATAAAACTGGCGTGCAACAGCGATGTCGTGGACTGGAAACGCAAGGTGAAACGGGGGATTGGCAGTAGCAGGTGTGGTCATGGTGTGCTTTGGGGCGGGGGGTTTGAAAATCAGGGTCAACTTTAATGGGTTTTACACAGCACTGACTTGTCAAGCCGATAAAAAGGCCGTCAGCACCCGTGAGCCGCAGAAAGCCTGCTTTGCAGCATGTCAGCTGCAATGACGTTTTTTTGAATCTCCCGTGAGTGGCTCCCGCAGGGGCAGTTACCATATTTAAAATTGTTACCCCGAACGCAAAATCTGCGCCATGTTCATCACTGTAGAAATCGCACCCCTGCGCCGCAGGGCTGACACAGCACACCATCCAGACCCCATGAGTCCATATGCCTGCCCCAGCGTCTGAGCGTGCGGCGCGGTTTTCCCTGCTGCGGCTGCTGGCCCGCTTCACGGCGGGCATGGGCAAACTGGCGGCCATAAGCCTGGCTTTGCTGGTGATGGTGTTGTCGGTGCCGCTGGCAGGCAGTCTGGCGGACTGGATGGTCAGGCACCGGGGTGGCACCAGCAGCGGTGTACGGCCTTTTTTATGGACGGACCCGGACGCACCACCGCCCAGCTGTGTGGCCACGGCCTGCGGCATGGCCACCCTGCCCCTGCAACGCGGCAAGCAAGTCGGCGGCGCGGACACTGTCATGGTGACGGCACGCATGCTGTGGCCCGCACCTGTGCTGATCGAGGCCAGCTCGGGAACGTAC
>JBBRMH010000177.1:0-7447 GCA_038230935.1 Burkholderiales bacterium
ATCGCATCCAGCACAGTTGCACGTCGCGTCATGCTGCCGGTGTGCCAGTGCTCCAGCTGGCGACCCGTGATGAGTACAAACGGGTAATCGGCATCGGGCCGTTCGTTGGCCGGAATGATGTCTGCGGGCACCAGACGAACGCGCCCGTCGTTGGTTGGAAACGTGTCAATAAAGACGGTGGGCGAGCCGGGGTCTTCGGCGCTCAGGCAAGGATAGGTCACGCTGGATTCGCGCTCCAGCCGCTCCCAGGTGATGCCTGAAATAGCGGCGTGCATGGCCTGGCGCATTTCTTCATAGACCGCGGCGACACCTTCATGCGCACCCTGATAATCCCAGCCGCAACCCAGACGATTGGCCAATTGCTGGATGATCCACAAATCGGGTTTGGCGTCGCCCGGCGGTGTGAGTGCCTGCTTGCCCATCTGCACCATGCGGTCGGTGTTGCTGACCGTGCCGGTCTTCTCGGGCCAGGCCGTGGCGGGCAGCACCACATCGGCCAGCCAGGCAGTTTCCGTCATGAAAATGTCTTGCACCACCAGGTGCTCCAGGCTGGCCAGCGCGTGCCGCGCATGGTTCAGGTCGGGGTCGCTCATGGCCGGGTTTTCGCCCATCACGTACATGCCGCGAATCTTGTGCGGGTCACTGTCTGGCGCCAGCGCCTTGTGCATGATCTCGACCACGGTGTAGCCAGGCTTGTTGTCCAGCTTGACATTCCAGAAGTTCTCAAACCAGTCGTGATTGGCCTGGTTATCGACCCGCTGGTAATTCGGGAACATCATGGGAATCAGACCGGCATCGCTGGCACCTTGCACATTGTTCTGGCCCCGCAGTGGATGCAGGCCAGAGCCGGGCTTGCCAATCTGGCCGGTCACGGTCACGAGTGCAATCAGGCAGCGTGCGTTGTCCGTGCCGTGTACGTGCTGGCTGATGCCCATGCCCCACAAAATCATCGCGCCTTTGGCTTTGGCAAACGCACGCGCCACTTCGCGCAGGGTTTGCGCCGGAATACCGCAAATCGGGGCCATTGCCTCGGGGCTGTAAGCCTTGACGTTTTCCCGCAGGGCTTCAAAATTGCTTGCGCGGTCGCGAATGAAGTCAACGTCAGTCAAGCCTTCTTCAATGACAGTGTGAATCAGTGCATTGAGCATGGCCACATCGGTGTCGGCCTTGAACTGCAGGGTTTTCCACGCGTATTTGCCAATATCGGTCACACGCGGGTCTGCCAGCACAATTTTTGCACCGCGCTTCATGGCGTTTTTCATCCACGTGGCCGCCACCGGGTGGTTGGCCGTGGGGTTGGAACCAATGATAAAAATCAGATCTGAATGCTCCACGTCATTGACCTGGTTGCTCACTGCACCCGAGCCTACGCCTTCAAGCAATGCCGCCACGCTGGACGCATGGCACAGGCGGGTGCAATGGTCCACGTTGTTGCTGCCAAAGCCGGTACGCACCAGTTTTTGGAACAGATACGCCTCTTCGTTGCTGCCCTTGGCCGAGCCAAAACCTGCCAGTGATTTTTTACCCTGCGTATCGCGCAGATTTTTGAAACTGGTGCCGCTGTAATTCAGCGCTTCTTCCCACGTCGCTTCCCGGAACACGTCTGACCAGTCCGCACTGTTGCGGTTGAGCTTTTCCAGCATGGCCGGGTCTTTGGCAACGCCAGCCTTGCGAATCAGGGGCTTGGTCAGGCGCTGCGGGCTGGCGGCATAGTCAAAGCCAAAACGCCCCTTGACACACAGGCGGTTGTGGTTGGCCGGGCCGTCGCGGCCATCGACACTCACGATCACGTTGTCTTTGACGTTGTAAGTCAGCAGGCAACCGACACCGCAAAACGGGCACACCGAATCGACTTTTTTATCGACAATTTGCGAGCCAACTTGTGTCTTGGGCATCAGCGCACCGGTCGGGCAGGCTTGTACGCACTCACCGCAGGCCACGCAGGTGGACTCACCCATGGCGTCGTCCAGGTCAAACACGATCTCGCTGTGCGAGCCGCGCATGGCGTAGCCAATCACGTCATTGACCTGCTCTTCGCGACAGGCGCGCACGCAGCGGTTGCATTGAATGCAGGCGTCCAGATTGACGGCCATGGCCGGGTGCGAGATATCGGCCTGGGGTTGTTCGCGGCGCAACGCTTTGAGCTCGGGGCGACCGTTGACGTTCAGGCGCGTGGCCCAATCACTGAGTTCACCATGCTGGCCCACAGCAACCGTTCGGGCTGAGCTTGCCGAAGCCTCTGGCAGACCTTCGACAGGGCCTGTACTGCGCATATCGGAGGGCTCAGGACGAACGGCGGCGTCAGTCCACTTGTAGCCCACATCCGGCATGTCCGACAGCAGCATCTCGACCACCATTTTCTGGCTTTTCAGAGCGCGCTCGCTGTTGGCCTGCACCTCCATGCCCGCCTTGACGCTGCGGCAGCAGCTGGGGGCCAGAACGCGTTCGCCCTTGACTTCCACCACGCAGGCGCGACAGTTGCCGTCTGCACGGTAACCGTCTTTGTAGCAAAGGTGCGGGATGTCGATACCGTGGCGTTTGGCGGCCTTGAGGATGGTTTCACCTTCGTAGGCGTGGAGCGTGTTGCCGTCGAGTTTGAATTCAACGGTTTGCGGCAAAACCTCTACCATTTTTGTCAATGCGTTCATGGTGCTTCTCCTTCAATGCTGTGCTCTGTCACCACGGGCTCATGGGGCCGTGGCAAGCTGCCCTGCCATGCTGCTTCAAGAACTTCACTGGCAAAATACTTTTGAATACTGCGGATCGGATTCGGCGCTGCCTGACCCAGCCCGCAGATAGACGCGTCACCCATGACTTCGGCGATGTCTTCGAGTGTTTGTGCGTCCCAGCTAGGTGCCTGCATGAGCTTTGCAGCCTTGGCCGTGCCAACACGGCAGGGCGTGCATTGGCCGCAACTCTCGTGTTCAAAAAACCGTATGACATTGAGGGCTGCGTCCCGCGCCTTGTCCTGATGCCCGAGGATGATGACAGCAGCCGAGCCAATAAAACAACCGTAGGGCTGCAAGGTGTCAAAGTCCAGCGGAATCGCGTTCAGGCTGGCGGGCAAGATACCGCCCGACGCACCCCCTGGCAAGTAGGCATAAAAGTTGTGGCCCTCAGCCATGCCACCGCAGTACTCGTCTATCAATTCCTGCACCGTGATGCCAGCTGGCGCCAGCTTGACACCTGGTTGTTTCACCCGGCCACTGACGCTGAAACTGCGCAGGCCCTTGCGGCCATTGCGGCCAAAGCTGCTGAACCAGTGCGGTCCCTTTTCAAGGATGTCGCGTACCCAGTAGAGGGTTTCAAAGTTGTGCGCCAGCGTGGGCCTGCCAAACAAACCGACCTCTGCGATGTAGGGCGGTCGCATGCGGGGCGTGCCGCGGTTGCCCTCAATGCTTTCAATCATGGAAGACTCTTCGCCGCAAATGTAAGCTCCTGCGCCGCGCCGCAGTTCAATCAGCGGCAACTGGCACGGCGGGTCGGCTTGCAGCTGGGCGATTTCCAGCCCCAAAGCCTCGCGGCAACCATGGTATTCATCCCGCAGGTAGATGTAGCAGGCGTCAATGCCCACGACCTTGGCTGCAATCAGCAAGCCCTCCAGAAAGCGGTGCGGGTCACGCTCCAGATAGGTACGGTCTTTGAACGTGCCGGGCTCGCCTTCGTCAATGTTGACCGCCATCAGGCGCGGTGCGCTTTGGTCCCTGACAATGCGCCACTTGCGCCCTGCCGGAAAACCTGCGCCACCGAGCCCGCGCAGGCCTGAATCTTCCATGGCCTTGATGCAGCTTTCAGTGGTTTTTTCACCCGTGTCGAGGCTGGCCGCCAGCGCATAACCGCCTTGGGCGCGGTATATCGCGTACGTCGTGTAGCCGGGTGTAACACCGCTCGGCTCGCCCGGTATGCTTTTCCCGGCAAAATCAGATGCTACAAAATTAATAGCTGACAGCTCTCGTGTTTCCTGCCTGAAGCCGCTATTGAGCACTGAAACAACAGCTTCTGGCGTGGCAAAGGGTACCGGGCACTGGTGCACCACCGCTGCTGGCGCCTGCTCACACCGGCCAATACACGGCGCGGCAATCACACGGGCATCGGCATTGCCCAGCAAGGCTGGCAGGCGCGCCAGCAAATCCTGCGCGCCTGCCAGCTCGCAAGCCAGGCCATCGCACACGCGTATCGTCACGCCGGGTGCTTTTTCATCACCGCGCACCACCTCAAAGTGGTGATAGAACGTGGCCACTTCATACACCTCAGCCATGGGAATATTCATCTCTTTGGCCAGTGCCACCAGATGCCTGTCATGCAGGCAGCGGTAAGCGTCATTGAGCTGGTGCAGATGCTCAATCAGCAAATCGCGCCTGTGCCCATCTACTGGCTTAAGACCAATCAGCGCACGCACTTCACTGACAGACACATCATCTGCCTGCCGCCCCTTGAGTTTGCTTTTGCGCTTGATGCGCTCACGCAGCTCATCCACAGTGGCAATGGCTACTGCCTTGATTTCATTGATTTCACGGGCATGTGCAGGATGGTTCATAGTCGCTGGTAACGACGGTGTGTTGTTGGCACACCGCCTGAAGGCTAAAAAGTATAAAAAGACTCAGGCAAAAAATTTGGCAACGCTCTGCAGGGTGCGGTACACGCCCCAGGCAAGTGGCAAACCCACAGCAACCCAGGCAAACGCCACCAGCGCCGGGCTGACGGTAGAGGTATTGCCTCTGCCGCTGCCCACTTCAGAAGCCACCATTTTCTCGTGGGCCAGCTTCTTCTCGATGGCCAGCTCGGCATCGGTCATGAACCATTTCGCGTCGAGCGGTTTGACCAGCAAGTTGCAGATCAAACCCACCACCAGCATACCCACCAGGATGTACATGGTCTGGTTGTAGACCTGCTCACGCGGAATGCCCAGACCCAGCTGGTATTCACGCATGTAGTTCACCACCACCGGGCCCAGTACACCCGCTGTGGCCCAGGCTGTCAGCAATCGGCCATGGATGGCACCGACCATTTGCGTGCCAAACAAGTCGGCCAGGTACGCGGGCACTGTGGCAAAACCGCCGCCATACATGCTCAAAATCACGCAGAATGCACCGACGAACAGCACAATGCTGCCCGTACCAGCACTGCCTGGCACGCTGGCGTACATCAAACCGCCGAGCACAAAAAACACGATGTACGTTATCTTGCGGCCCAGTTTGTCAGACAGGCTGGCCCAGAAGAAACGCCCGCCAATGTTGAACAGGCTCAACAGCGCGGTAAAGCCAGCGGCCACGCCGGCAATCGCCGCCAGCTGAGCTTTGTCAAGTTCACCAAACTTTTTGCCGACCCCAATCAGCGAGCCGCCAAACACCTCCTGCAGCATGGGCGAAGCCATACCAATCACGCCAATGCCTGCGCTCACATTCATGCACAGTACCATCCAGATCAGCCAGAACTGGGGGATGCCCCAAACCTTGCTGACGTGTACGTGACGTTTGGTAATCATGCTGTTGTTCACCTGCGCGGGGGGCGGCGTCCAGCCCGCAGGCGTCCAGCCGGTTTCTGGCACGCGGTAGCCAAAAGCGCCTGCCATCATGAAAACAAAGTACACCAGCGCCATGACAACAAAAGTTTGCGCGACACCCACGCTGGTGGGCGTTGCAAAGTACTTCATCAGGTCAGCCGCCAGAGGCGAGCCAATCATCGCGCCGCCACCAAAGCCCATGATGGCCATGCCGGTGGCCATGCCCCGGCGGTCTGGAAACCATTTGATCAAAGTAGAGACCGGCGAGATGTAGCCCAGCCCCAGCCCAATGCCGCCAATCACCCCCGAGCCCAGCAACATCAGCCAGAACTGGTGTGTGTAAATGCCAAGCGCCGAAATCAGCATGCCACCGCACCAGCAGCAAGCCGACACCACACCGGCCTTGCGCGGACCGGCGCGCTCCAGCCAGCCGCCCCAGGTGGCGGCTGAAATGCCCAGCAGCACAAAAAACAGGGTGTACATCCAGCCGAGCGTAGAGATTTGCCAGTCACAGCTGGTGGTGAAAAGCTGGCCAAAAAAGCCGACGTCAGGCCCGCATTTGACCGCGTCCTTGATGCCCAGTGCCTTTGAAAGAGGCAGCCAGAAAACTGAAAAACCGTAAGCCATGCCAATGCACAAATGAATGGCCAGTGCAGCGGGCGGCACCAGCCAGCGGTTAAAGCCCGGCCCGGCGATGATGCGTTCTTTATCGAGGATGCCTGGCAAGCGGTTAGCGCCCGGCCCGGCAATGAAGGGGTCTTTATCGAGGATTGCTGACATGTTTGTCTCCGAATTATTGATTTGCAGCTTTGTAAAGCTGCGCGGAGTGTCAGACACGGGCGGAAGCGGGTCAAATTGAATCGGGAAATGGCATGATTCAAAAAATAAATATCGGGGTAAACACTGAGGGCATTCAACGCAGAGGCGCAGGGGACGCAGATAAAAGAACCTCAGAGAAAACCAAATGGGTTTAATTCCCTGTCTCTGCGCACCTGCGTTCTCTGCGCCTCTGCGTTGAGGGGCCTGGCTTTACGCCTTTAAACTACCAGCAACCCGCTGTGCGCCGCCGCATGCCGCAGCCAGGCGGCGTCTTGTGCCATGGTCAGGGCGGCGTCGAGGGTGCGCGAGGTGCGATCACCGCCCTGGATCATGAAGCCGATGGCGGTACGTACTTCGGGGCTGACCAGCGGCAGTGCTTCCAGCTCGCGGTAGCCGCGCACCGCACCGATCAGCGCGCCGGGCAGCACGCTGCAAACATCGCCGGCCACCACGCTCAAGGCCAGCGTCAGGATGGAGTTGGTTTCAATCACCGCCTTGACAGTCGCGCCAGCTTCCAGAAAAGCCGCGTCAACAATCGTGCGGTTGTACATTTCACGCGTGAGCAGGCACAGCGGCAGTCTGGCGGCCTCAGCCCAGGTGATTTTTGGGCCAATCTGCATGTGCTCCGAATGCACCAGCCCGGCCTTGCGCACCAGAAAATAGTGCTCGGTGTACTGCGGCACATGGCGCAGGCGCGGACTGTAGCGCGCCAGCCGGTCGGTGTAGCCCAGACCCATGTCGAGCGTGAGGTTTTCAAGCCCCAGCTCCAGCTCGGACGAGCTCAGGGAGCGCACCACAGGCGATATGCCAGGATGGCGCGCATGCAGCATCGCAGAAAACCGCGCAACCACTGGAATGGCGGTGGGCACCGCCCCGATGGTCAGCGCGCCATAGGGCTTGCCCGCCACGCTGTTCAAGTCCTGCTGCAGCAACTCGCGCTCGTGCAGCATGCGCTGGGCACCTGCCAGCACGCGCTCACCTTCCGCCGTGAAGCCGCCAAACGACCGGCCCCGCTTGACGATGGCGCAGCCAAACTCTTCTTCAAGTGCCCGCAGTGCGTTGGACAGCGCTGGTTGCGTGATGTGGCAGGCCGTAGCTGCCCGGCCAAAGTGTTTGTGCTCGTCC
>JBBRMH010000178.1:0-7428 GCA_038230935.1 Burkholderiales bacterium
ATACGGTCTATTTTTACCACTGAATTTCCAGTTTTCTGGCCTATAGTCGGCCGGGTTATTGCAAAATAAAGTGACTGCATATATGCTGTCAATATGATTTCTCTTGTCATCGACACCAACGTAGTCGTCGCGGGTCTGCGCTCCACAGGCGGTGCCTCGCGGGCGGTATTACGGCGTGCGCTGGAAGGTAAATCTCAACCCCTCTTTGGCAATGCACTGTGGATGGAATACCAGGATTTGCTGGGTCGCCCGGTTTGGGGGGATGCCACCACGCCAGATGAACGCCTTACCGTGCTGGCAGCATTGGCAAAGCAAGGGCGGTGGGTCACGGTGTATTACGGCTGGCGGCCCAATTTACCCGATGAGGCCGACAACCACCTGATAGAACTCGCGCTGGCAGGCGGGGCCGCAGCCATCGTTACGCACAATTTGCGTGACATCAGAGGAGGCGAATTGCGCCTCGGTAACCTGCGGGTTCTAACGCCCGCGCAATGTTTGGAGGAATGGAAATGAGCACCCTGACGATTCGTTTACCCGATGACACCGCAGAGCGGCTGAAGTCTCTGGCGAAGAGCCGAGGCCTCTCCATGAACAAGCTGGTGGAGCAACTCAGCGCCCATGCCCTGTCTGCGTGGGACACCGAAAACCACTTCCGCGCCATGGCCGCCACTGGTGATGTGCGCAAAGCGCTGAGCATTCTCGATCGGCTGGATGCTGCTGACCAATGAGGGGTATCGGGAAACCCGAGCGCGTCACGCAAGATCGTGTCATCGCCTTGTTCAAAAACGAACGGGGCTACACCTATTTGGGCGACTGGGCCGACCGCGCGGACAACAGCGAAGCCCCCAAAGCAGGCCCAACACGCGTTATGCGTTGATGGAGATATGAGACTGGCCAAGGACATTGGGCCTTTGTGGCCGCTTTTTTGTGCCTGATTTTTCTGGCTCAGTGGCTTGCGACGAACGCCATCAGGCCAACTTCACATAAGAACTCTGGCCCACTGCCCCCACCGCAGCTGGCGTTGTCAGAGACTTAATTTATGAAACAGTAAGACTAAATACACGTCACATCAATCGGGTTTTATTATTGAGATCTGTCATACCCGCTGTTTAAAGAAGAATTGCCAATGCACCTGTATTGAAATACCATCCCGGTCTGTGTTCGGCTTTCCTGGCTGGCCAGATTGATGGCCTGTTTGACTGCTATTTTCACTCCAGCAACGACAAGCTGATCGATGAGATGATTGTCCATAGCGCAGCGCGGCAAATTCGCCAACCACTTGGCTCAAGCTGTCCGGGCAATCTCTTGGTAACGCCGATAACCACAACCTTTCAATCACGGTTTGCCAAAAAGCAGGCGTTGCTCTCACCACGGCTGGTCGGTCGGCCCAGTCAAGCTTTCCGAGCCTGAAACGGACATTGGCACGACCCGTGAGCAAGCCGCCACAACCCACAACACCATTGAGCTGATCACCACTGGCCAGACCGCAATCAACGCTTTTTTGAAACCCCTGAGAAGCCTACCAACAATTGACTGATCATTATGAGTATCGAAGAATCACCGATCGTCCAAGCTTTTTCATCCATCAATTTTCCTGAGCAGATCATTCGCGATATCGATATCCAGGGGGTTATCACAGGTATGACCAGAGATCAGCAAGCGGTCAAAACCACCACCCAGCGTCTGGAGCGTCTTCGCAGGGAAGAAAAGGATGGTAACTCTACCGGAAATCGGCGAAATGACCGAAGTGACAATACAGGCGAAGCACAACTCGACTTGAATAAATCAATCGGAAACCTGACGCAAAGGTCATCCCAATTGCTGATCTTCAATACGGCAATCTCCAAGATGCTTGGTGACCAACAGGGTATTTTGTTATCTCAACAAAATTTATTGAGGCAACAAACTGACGACTTGACAGTTCAGAGCGGGAAGATTCTGACTCAGCAAATTCAGCTGGAGATACAGCAAAAGGCAATCACCAAAGCGAACAGGGGCTTACTGGAGGCCAAAGGGGTGACTCACGGTCAAGCCATCCAGCTGATCGGTTGCGTGGAGCGTGTGTCCAAGGCTGAAGCGAAAATTGGCAAAGCCAACCACGAGCTGCTCGAGCGTGTTGAAAAGCGTTTATCGCAAAACATTGAGCAGTGCATAGACCATGTCAACGTCAGTTTCAGGTCACAAGACCAGCGTAACGCAACTTTTGAGCAGCAAGTTGTCAGCACGCTTGCCCAGCAAAGTAAACAGTTCCAGGGCGATTTGAAATGTTTAACTCAGGCCAGTCAAGAATTTGAAAGCGAGATCAGGGAGCGCTTGCAATCTCAAGTGACCACCACTCTTGAGAATTTCAAAATTCAACGGGCCGCTGTTACCCAGCAAGGCCTTGAGATGGATGCTTCCGTTAAAAAACTGCGAGAGTTGCTGGAAACCAGCGTGGCTGATTGTCAGCAAAACTTAATGAGTGTCTTGGCCGCATTTGAACAGCGACAAGTTGCGGCCAGCAGGCAGCAATCACTGCACGTCAATTCCCAGTTGGAAAGCACTCAAACCAGTATGGCTGATAGTCAGCAAAAGTTAATGAGTATGCTGGTCGAATCTGAACAACGACAAGTTGCGACCAGCAGGCAGCAAGCCCTGCACGTCAATTCCCAGTTGGAAAGTACCCGAACCAGCCTGACACAGCTCACACTTGAACTGGATAAAACCGTCCAGAATATTCGTAACCACGATGAAAGCCTGCAACGCCTGACAGATGAACAGGCCAGAAATTTCATGCGTCAACGCATTGGGTTGGCTGTCATGGGAGGGGCCGTTATGGCCTGGCTGACTTGGCAGGCCGCTTTGTATTTTGCTTAGGAACCTCTGCACAACGCCCTGCGGTCTGTAATCAGCCGGACTCGGGCGGTCTGCTGCGTTATTTTTCTTACCAATAGTCATGCTATTGACTGCAAAAAGACGCCTTGCAGCCCATCGCGTGCTGACTGCCACAGCCTGGCCAGAGTTATGCAGAAGGTCCTTAGGCTGGGCTGGGCTGGCCTGGCCTGGCCTGCATGAAAAAAGCTGGTCCTATCCATGACAATAAGAGCTTACGGCCAACACCATGAAAAACCTCCAACCCCAAGAAGCCTTTGCCTGGCTGCAAGACCACCCTGACGCGCTGTTTGTGGATGTGCGCATGGAAATCGAGTCGCTGTATGTGGGCCGCCCGCCGGGTGTGGTGAATGTGCCTTGGTACGAATACCCGGATTTGCAGCCTGATCCTTTGAAGTTTGCCGATACAGTGGCGCGGGAAGCCACCAGCAAAGCGCAGCCGGTGCTGCTGATCTGCCGCTCGGGCAAGCGCACGCAGGATGCGGGCAAGGCGCTGGTAGCGGCGGGGTTTTCAGATGTGCAGCATGTGGTGCATGGTTTTGAAGGTGAGCTGGATGCGCACTTTCGGCGTTCCAGCTTGTCGGGCTGGCGCTTTGACGGTTTGCCTTGGGAGCAGATGTAAACATTCAACGTCTCTGCGTTGAATGACTTGTCTGCCTTTGGGCTTTGCAGCTGCTTTTAATAACCAAAAAGACCTTACAGGCAGAAAACACGTGCACTGGCAGCTATTACTTTTGTAGCAAACTTTTTTCTTCAAACCCTCCTCATCGACTGACGGCTTTTCCAAGTGTCCACACCTTCACCCCACCCCACGCCGCTGGCCATTCTTGGCGAGGTTTTTGGCTACGACAGCTTTCGCGGCCCGCAGGCGGCCATCGTGGACCATGTGGTGCGCGGCGGTGATGCGCTGGTGTTGATGCCCACGGGCGGCGGCAAGTCGCTGTGCTACCAAATTCCGGCCATTGCGCGGCAAAACGCGGGCCACGGCGTGACGATTGTGGTCTCGCCCCTGATCGCGCTGATGCATGACCAGGTCGGCGCGCTGCATGAGGCGGGCGTGTCTGCCGCTTTTTTGAACTCGACGCAGAGCTTTGAAGAAAGCAGCGCGCTTGAAAAGCAGCTGCTGCGCGCCGAACTCACGCTGCTCTACGCCGCGCCTGAACGCATCAACACGCCGCGCATGAAAGACCTGCTGCACTCGCTCAATGAGCGCGGCAAGCTCAGCCTGTTTGCCATTGACGAGGCGCATTGCGTGAGCCAGTGGGGCCATGACTTCCGGCCTGAATACCGCTCTTTGAGCCTGTTGCACGAGATGTTCCCGAACGTGCCACGCATGGCGCTGACGGCAACCGCCGATGCACTGACGCGGCAGGACATGGTGGAGCGGCTCAAACTGGAGGGCGCGGCGCAGTTTGTGTCGAGCTTTGACCGGCCCAACATCCGCTACACCATTGTCGAAAAAACAGACGCTACCCGCCAGCTGCTGCGTTTTATTCAAACCGAGCACGCCAGTGAGGCAGGGATTGTGTATTGCCAGTCACGCAAGCGGGTTGAAGAAGTCGCTGACATGCTCTCTGGTGCGGGCATCACGGCGATGGCCTACCACGCGGGGCTGGACAGCAGCATTCGCCAGCAGCGGCAAGACCGCTTTTTGCGTGAAGACGCGTGTGTGATGGTGGCCACCATTGCCTTTGGCATGGGCATCGACAAACCCGATGTGCGCTTTGTGGCCCACCTCGACATGCCCAAAAACATCGAAGGCTACTACCAGGAAACGGGCCGCGCAGGCCGCGACGGACTGGCCGCTGATGCGTGGATGACCTACGGCCTGCAGGACGTGGTTAACCAGCGCCGCATGATTGACACCAGCGAGGCCGCCAGCGAGGCGTTCAAGCAGGTCATGCGCGGAAAACTCGATGCGCTGCTGAGCCTGGCTGAAGGCACCGCGTGCAGGCGGGTCAGCCTGTTGCGTTATTTTGATGAAACCAGTTTGCCTTGCGGTAATTGCGACAACTGTTTAAGCCCGCCCGCTGTTTGGGACGCTACCGAGCCAGCACGCAAAATGCTGAGTTGCATTTACCGCGTGCAGCAGGCCAGCGGCATCAACTTTGGTACGGGCCACCTGATAGATATTTTGCGCGGCAAGCCGACTGAAAAAGTCGTGCAATATGGCCATGACAAGCTCTCGACGTTTGGCATCGGTGCTGATGTGCTTGAGACACAGTGGCGCAGCGTGTTGCGCCAGCTGATCGCTACCAACATGGTGCGCGTCAACACCGAAGCGTTCAACACCCTGCAACTCATGCCCGATGCGCGTGGGGTGCTCAAGGGCGATACCAGTGTGCTGCTGCGTCAGCAGGTCGCAGCGGTTAAATCTGGCAGCGCAGGCAAGGCCAGAGAGTCCAGGCGAAGCACCAAAACATCCGTCAAAGGTCTGGCTGAAGCGACTCTGAATACCGGTGCCCTGGAGCGGCTGGCCAAACTCAAAGCCTGGCGCGCTGACATTGCCCGCGAACACAACCTGCCCGCGTTCGTGATCTTTCACGACGCCACGCTGCGCGCCATTGCAGAGCGCGACCCGCAACGCCTGCGTGATCTGGAAGGTGTGGCGGGCATTGGGGTTAAAAAACTCCAGGCGTATGGGGCCGAGGTGTTGCGGGTGTGTGCAACCACACAATGATTTGTTAAATAATTTGCTACTTTTTATATAGCGCACAGTGCACGTGTTTCCTGCGCCTAAGGCACTTTTGCATACAATAAAAGTCATCACCAGGCTCACTGCACAAACCCCATGCCCCGTGCCTCGCGCACCTCGGGTTTGATGCGGTGCTCGGCTTCGAGCTGGCTCATGAACTCATCGGCTGTGAACGTAACGGCCAGAATGTCGGTCTGACGTTTGACGGCGGCAAAGTCACCGGGGCAGATTTGCGCCAGTTTTGCCAGCCGCGTGCGCAGCTCACCGGTTAACAAGACGGCGTCCCCTGCCAGCGCTTCGGTGGTGAACATGGCCTCGCGCTGCAGGCTGGTCAGCGGCATGAACTTGATCTTGAAGGTAAAGCGGCGCAGTGCGGCCTGGTCAATGCTGTCCAGCAAGTTGGTGGTGCAGATGAAGATGCCGTTGTAGCGCTCCATGCCCTGCAGCATTTCGTTGACTTCGGTGACCTCATAGGTGCGCTGCGCCCCGCGCCGATCCTGCAGAAAACTGTCGGCTTCGTCGAGCAGCAGCACGGCTTTTTCCAGTTCTGCCTCCCTGAACATGGCCGCCATTTTTTGCTCGGTCTCACCGACGTATTTGCTCATCAGGTCACTGGCTTGCTTGATGATGAGGCTTTGGTCCAGTGCGCTTGCAATATGTTCGGCCAGCGCGGTTTTGCCGGTGCCGGGCGGGCCGTAAAAGCACAGCGCACCATTGCCCCGGTTTTTGAGTGCCTCGACAATGCGCGGCACTTCAAAACGCGATTCGACGTTGAGCATGGCCAGGTCATAGGTGGTCACGCTGGGGCGGACCTTGACGCTGGCTTTGTTGCCCAGGGCCAGGTCGGCGTTTTTAAGCTGGCGCTCAATCAGTGACTCCATCAGGGCTGCTTTGCTGCCCTGGTCCACCTGCCCATCCACCGGGTTGTCTGGGGCACTGGCCAGCAGTGCAAAGCGTACCGCTGTGCGGATTTGTGCAGGCGTCAGTCCTTTGCGTGCGGTGAGGCGGGCTACAAAAGCGTCGCTCACCTGCACACCTTCGAGCGTCTTGCGCACCACGCCTTCGCGCGCACCAGGTGGTGGCGAGCGCAGCTCCAGGTGGTAGGCAAAGCGGCGGCGAAAAGCCGGGTCAATCTGCTCGATGCGGTTGGTTACCCAGAGCGTGGGGACGGTGTTGGACTCCAGAATCTGGTTGACCCAGGCCTTGCCGTTGACAGAGGCGCTGACGGGTGCAGACAACTGGTCAGAGCGCGCCATCAGCTGTGCGGCCTCGCTGGAGATTGGCGGAAACACGTCTTCAACCTCGTCAAACAACAGCGCCGAATGCGTGCTGCCTTTTAAAAACACCTGCGCGATTTGCAGTGACCGGTAGCGGTCGCGCCCGCTCAGCGAGTTGCCATCGCGGTCAGCGTACTCGACCTCAAACAGGTCCAGCCCTGCGGCCTGCGCCACGACCTTGGCCAGCTCGGTTTTGCCCGTTCCCGGCGGGCCGTAAAGCAACACGTTCACGCCCTGCTCTTTGCCTGCGACCGCATGGCGCAGCAAGGACACCAGCACGTTGGTATCGTCACTTGCAAACGAAAAATCGGCCAGTCCCAGCGTGCTCCGGACGGCAGGCCGGGTGAACACCGCCATCAACTCGTTGTGGTCGCGGTATTCGCGCATCAACACGGGCGGCAGCTTTTCGCTGACTTTCATCAAATCGGCCAGGTCGGTAATGTTGTGCTCGGAGATCAGGTTCTCGACCATGCCAATGCGCTCCAGCCGGGAGCCGGCACGCAGGGCCTCCGCCACCTCGTGGGCCTTGACGCCCGCCACCTCGGCAATCGCGGCATAGGCTTCGGGCGCGTTGCTGACCTTGAA
>JBBRMH010000179.1:0-7404 GCA_038230935.1 Burkholderiales bacterium
GAGCAGGATGTGCTGGCAGCCATCCGCACGGCAGACCTCGGCCCGGCCTGGGTCACGCTGCAGCGCGCACCCGCCTGGACTACCGACTGGATCAGCAGCGAAGGGCGGCGCAAGCTCACCGAATATGGCATCGCGCCCCCGGCCCCGGTGCGTGCGGGTGATGTGCAGGCGGTTGTTTTTTTCGGGCGTCAGCCCAACGGTCAGCGACTGGTTTGCCCGCGCTGCAGCAGCAGCAACACCGAGTGCCTGTCCACATTCGGCACCACAGCCTGCAAGGCGCTGTACCGCTGCCTGGCGTGCAAAGAGCCGTTTGAATATTTCAAGCCGATCTGATCTATTTGGTCCATTTGATGCGCCTCACAACACGCTGCCCAACACCCCTCTGGAGAGCTTCATGAGCGTCCTGTTTCACCCGCTGCGCGTGCGTGCTGTCGAGCCTGACACGGCAGAGGCCGTTGTCGTCTCGTTTGATGTTCCGGTGCACCTGCGCGAGCTGTTCAGCTTCACGCAGGGCCAGTACCTCACGCTGCGCTCTGACGTGGACGGGCAGGACTTGCGGCGCTCGTATTCCATTTGCGCGGGTGTCGATGACGGTGAGTTGCGCGTCGGCGTGCGCAAGGTGCGCGGCGGCGTTTTCTCCAACTGGATCAACGCCCAGCTGCGCGCCGGTGACACCCTGAGCGTGATGGCCCCCCAGGGCCGGTTTTTTGTACCGCTCGATGCAGCTTTGAAGCGGCACCACGTCGGTATCGCAGGCGGCAGCGGCATCACGCCCATCCTGTCCACCATGAAGACCGTGCTGTCACGCGAACCCCTGAGCCGGTTCACCCTGATCTACGGCAACCGCCTGCTCAAGTCCACCATGTTCAAGGAGGAAATTGAAGACCTCAAGAACCGTTACATGACACGCCTGGTGCTGCAGCATGTGTTCTCGGACGAATACACCGACGCACCCTTGAGTCACGGCGTGATGAACCGTGAAAAAATTGGCGCGTTCCTGAACAGCGTCCTGCCTGCCGGGCAGATTGACCAGGTCTTTGTGTGCGGCCCGTTCCAGATGAACGACGAGGCCGAAGCCGCCTTGCTGGCCGCTGGTGTGCCGCCAGAGCGCATTCATATCGAGCGTTTTGGGGTGGCCCTGCCTGCGGGTGCGTCCGCTGGTGCATCGGTCGGTGCAATCGTCCATGAAGCCAAACCAGGCGACGCCCCGCTGGCAAAAATCACCATCATCCGTGACGGCCTGCAGCGCGAGGTTGACTTTGTAAAAGGCCAGCCCAGCATTCTCGATGCCGCCTCTGCTGCTGGCCTTGAGGTGCCTTACTCCTGTACCTCGGGCGTATGCGGCACGTGTCGCGCTAAAGTCATGGAAGGCGAGGTACGCATGGAACGTAATTTTGCACTGGACAAAAAAGAAGTCGCCAGTGGCTTCATACTCACCTGCCAGGCGCACCCGCTGACTGAGCGCGTGGTGCTGTCTTTTGATGAGCGTTGATTTTTCAGCATCAACCGTGCCCAGGCCTGAATCCCTTTCAACAACGATGGAGACCCTTCATGAACTTTCGTAAATCCCTTTTATTGGCCAGCCTGCTGGCCAACACCCTGTCCGCGTATGCAGACATCAACGTCGGCGTCACAGTGTCTGCCACCGGACCTGCAGCGTCTCTCGGCATTCCCGAAAAAAACACCGTGGCCATGATGCCTAAAACCATCGCTGGCCAGAAAATCAACTACATCGTGCTCGACGATGCCTCGGACACCACGGCGGCCGTGGCCAACACCCGCAAGCTGATTGCCGAAAGCAAGGTCGATATTGTTCTGGGCTCGACGGTGACGCCCAACTCCCTGGCCATGATTGATGTGGTGTCAGAAGCGCAAACCCCCATGATCTCCATGGCCGCCTCGGCCCGCATCGTGGAGCCGATGGATGCGAAGAAGAAATGGGTGTTCAAAACGCCCCAAAACGACATCATGATGTCGCTGGCCATTGCCGAGCACATGGCAAAAACCGGCATCAAAACCGTGGGTTTCATTGGTTTTTCTGATGCTTATGGCGAAGGCTGGTCGCAGGAGTTTGCCAAGGCAGCAGGTCTAAAGGGCTTGAGCGTGGTCGCCAACGAGCGCTTTGCCCGCAATGACACGTCCGTCACAGGCCAGACGCTCAAGCTGATGGCTGCCAAGCCCGACGCGGTGCTGGTTGCCGGTTCAGGCACGCCCGCTGCCCTGCCGCAAAAAGCCCTCAAGGAGCGCGGCTACACCGGCAAGATGTACCAGACCCATGGTGTTGCAAATGCTGACTTTTTGCGCGTCGGCGGCAAGGACGTTGAAGGCACTTTCCTGCCCGCTGGCCCGGTGCTGGTTGCAGACCAGTTGCCCGCGTCCAACCCGGTGCGCAAAGCCGCGCTGGTGTATGTAACGGCCTATGAGGCTGCTCACGGCAAGGGGTCGGTCTCTACGTTTGGAGCACATGCCTGGGATGCGGGTTTGTTGATGACGGCTGCGGTACCCGTCGCGCTGAAAAAAGCCAAGCCAGGCACGCCCGAGTTTCGCACTGCCCTGCGTGATGCTCTGGAAGGTCTGCAAGAAGTCTCGGGTGCACACGGTATCTTTTCGATGTCGCCAAACGACCATCTGGGTCTGGACCAGCGCGCTCGCGTGATGGTCAAGATCGAGAACGGTGCCTGGAAATATCAGCCCTGAGCGCTGACCGTCTTTCCGTAAACGTTTGGACAAGGCTGGTGTAGTTCACTAGCCGCTTCGAAGAAAGATACTTCATGGATGCGCAAATCGCCCTGCTCCTGGCGCAGGACGGGCTGGTCAACGGCGCGGTGTATGGGCTCATGGCGCTTGCGCTGGTGCTGGTGTTTTCGGTGACCCGCGTCATCTTCATTCCGCAGGGCGAGTTTGTTGCTTTTGGGGCCCTGTCGATGGCCACGTTGCACGCCGGGCGTACCCCGGCCACCCTGTGGTTGCTGCTGGCGCTGGCCGGTAGCGTGCTGGTAGTCGAGGCCTGGCGCTGGAAAAAGGGCGCTGCGGTGGACTGGACCTCTGCGCTGGTCTGGTGCGTGGCACTGCCAGCTCTGGCCACTGCCCTGGTGCTGGGTTTAAAGCCCGCGTCACTGGCCACCCAGGCCCTGACCACCGTGGTGTTGATCACGCCGCTGGGGCCGTTGCTGTACCGGCTTGCATTCCGTCCGCTGGCAGATGCCACTGTGCTGACGCTGCTGATTGTTTCTGTGGCGCTGCATGGTGTGCTGGTCGGTCTGGGCCTGCTGTTTTTTGGGGCCGAGGGCTCGCGTACCCCTGCGTTTTCAGAGGCGCGGTTTGAGCTGGGCGGGCTGCAGATCACCGGGCAGTCGCTGGTGGTGCTGGGCGTGACGGGGGTGCTGGTGGTGTTGCTGTTTCTGTTTTTTGGTCGCTCCATGATTGGCAAGGCCTTGCGGGCGACTGCCATGAACCGTGTCGGTGCCCGCTTGATGGGGATTCCCACCGAGTTGTCAGGTGACATCAGTTTTGCACTGGCCGCGCTGATTGGTGCGGTGTCCGGCCTGCTGATCGCGCCACTGACCACGGTGTATTACGACACCGGTTTTCTGATTGGTCTCAAAGGCTTTGTCGCCGCTATTGTGGGCGGGCTGGCCAGTTACCCGCTGGCGCTGGCCGGTGCGCTGCTGGTCGGGCAGCTGGAGTCTTTTTCATCGTTCTGGGCCAGCGCGTTTAAAGAGGTGCTGGTGTTCACGCTGATTATTCCCGTGCTGTGGTGGCGCTCGTTGTCGAGCCGCCATGTGGAGGACGAAGAATGAGCGCGCCGCTTCAACACGCGCCTGATGTGGAAGCTGGCCCTGCGCCTGCACGCGGTTTTATCACCCGACGCCAGTTGACGCTGGCAGCGGTGGCCCTGCTGGCCATCTGCTGGCCTTTTTTGCCAGAGTTCACCGTGGTGGTGTTGAGCTACATCGGGCTGTATGCGCTGGTGGCAGCGGGCCTGGTCATGCTGACCGGCGTGGGCGGCATGACATCGTTCGGCCAGGCGGCGTTTGTCGGGGTGGGCGCTTATGCCACGGCCTGGGTCTGTACCTCGCCTGATGCTGTTTCAGTGCTTGGTGGCGTGGTGGGTCTGGCCATGTTGCCATGGGTGGGGCTGGTGCTTGGGCTGGTCGCCAGCTTTGCGATTGCCTGGACGCTGGGTGCCATGACGGTCAGGCTGTCCGGCCACTACCTGCCGCTGTGTACGATTGCCTGGGGCTTGAGCCTGTACTACCTGTTCGGTAATATGGCATTTCTGGGCGGGCAAACCGGCATCAGCGGTTTGCCGCCGCTAGTGCTGGCGGGCTGGTCTCTCGCTTCGCCGCGTGCGCTGGGCGTGTTGATCTGGGGCGTGTTGCTGGTCGCGCTGTGGCTGCTGCACAACCTGCTCGATTCACGCGAAGGCCGCGCCATTCGCGCGCTCAAGGGGGGCCGCGTGATGGCCGAGTCCATGGGCATTGACACGGCCCACTACCGGCTCAAGCTATTCGTGCTCGGGGCGTTGCTGGCGGCCATTTCAGGCTGGCTATACGCACACCTGCAGCGCTTTGTGAACCCGACGCCGTTTAACCTCAACATCGGTATTGAATACCTTTTTATGGCGGTGGTCGGCGGTTCGGGACATCTCTGGGGTGCCTTGCTGGGCGCAGCAATCATCACCCTGCTCAAGGAAAAGCTGCAGGATATTTTGCCCAGCCTGCTGGGCACCACAGGCAACTTTGAAGTGATTGTGTTTGGCCTGCTAATGCTGTTTGTGCTGCAGCGTTTTTCCGAAGGCTTGTGGCCCACGCTGGCGCGCCTGACGCGGCGGTTTTTCCGGCCTGACCCGGCACCCCGCAGCGCTGGCGTGGAGCCCCTGGCCAGCCGCCCACTGCCACCACCCGGCCAGGTGCTGCTGCAGGCCAGCGGGGTCACCAAACGCTTTGGCGGTCTGGTGGCCAACAACGCCGTGACCATGAACTTGAAAGCGGGAGAGATCCATGCGCTGATCGGCCCCAATGGCGCGGGCAAAAGCACGTTTTTCAACATGATCTCCGGCGTGGATGACCCGACCGAAGGCGAAGTACAGCTGATGGGCAAAGTCATGGATGGGCTGCCGTCGCGGGCCTTCGCGGCACTGGGCCTGGGCCGGACGTTCCAGCACGTGCGCTTGTTAGGCCAGCGCAGTGTGGTCGAAAACGTGGCCCTGGGCGCACACCGCCGCGCGCATCGTGGCTGGTTAGCCTCCATGCTGCGACTCGACCGCGCTGAAGAAGCCGCCTTGCTCGACGAAGCCCGCCGCCAGATCACCCGTTGCGGCCTGGCAGCGCACGCCGATGCACCGGCTGCGTCGCTGGCACTGGGCCAGCAACGCATTGTTGAAATCGCGCGCGCCCTCGCTGGCCAGCCCGCCGTGCTGCTGCTCGACGAGCCTGCTGCCGGGCTGCGGCACCTTGAAAAGCGCGCCCTGGCTGACCTGCTGGCCCAGCTGCGCGCTGAAGGGCTGGGCATCCTGGTGGTGGAGCATGACATGGAGTTTGTGATGAACCTGGCCGACCGCATCACGGTGTTCGAGTTTGGCAGCGTGATTGCCGAAGGCAAGCCTGCCGAGGTGCAGACCAACCAGCGTGTGCTGGACGCTTATCTGGGCGGCGCGGATGACATGCTGGAGGCCACGGCATGACCCCATTGCTTCAACTGGACAACTTTTGCGTCTCTTATGGCCAGGTCCAAGCCTTGCACGACATCAACCTGGTGCTCAATGAGGGTGAAATCGCCACCGTGATCGGCCCCAACGGTGCGGGCAAAACCACGCTGCTGTGCGCGGCGATGGGCCTGTTGCCCTGCGTGGGTGCGGTAGCCGTTGCTGGCCAGCGCATTGTGCGGCCCAGTGTTGAGGCCATGGTGGCGCGCGGCGTGGCGCTGGTGCCTGAGCGGCGCGAGCTGTTTGGCGAAATGCCGGTGGAAGACAACCTGCTGCTGGGTGGCTTTTACCGCTGGCGCAAAGGCCAGCGCGACCAGAAGGCGCGCATGGACGAGGTGTTCGAGATTTTCCCGCGCCTGCGTGAACGGCGTGGTCAGCTTGCGTCCACCCTGTCGGGCGGCGAGCGGCAGATGCTGGCCATTGGCCGGGCGTTGATGGCCCGCCCGCGTTTGCTGATGCTGGATGAGCCCTCACTGGGCCTGGCACCGCTGATCGTGCGCGAGGTGTTCAAGGTGGTCGCATCTCTGCGCACGCGCGGCATCTCCGTGCTGCTGGTCGAGCAAAATGCGCGCGCTGCGCTGCAGGTGGCCGACCGGGGCTATGTGCTGGAGATGGGCGCTGTGGCACTGCAAGGCCCGGCGCGCGAGCTGCTGCATGACCGCCGCATCATTGACACCTACCTCGGACTCGGCTCGCAGCCAGCCCGCGCAGATGCCACTGCTTCCTGACACCGTATGACGCCGCCTGATTTTTTGAACCTGAAAAAGACACCCACACCATGACCGCCACCCTTCAAAGTTACATCGCTGGCCGCTGGATGGGCCAGGAGGCCGGGCAGTCCTTGCGCAGCGCCGTCAACGGCAAGCCGATTTACAGCACGCACGCAGAAACGCCTGATTTCGCAGAAGCCGTACATCATGCCCGCACGGTGGGCCTGCCGGGCCTGCTGGCGCTTGATTTTCAGCAGCGCGCCGCACGCCTGCGGGCACTGGCCAAATACCTGATGGAACACAAGGAAGCGCTGTATGCCGTGTCTGCCCACACCGGCGCAACCCGTGCTGACGGCTGGATCGACATCGAAGGCGGCGCGGGTACGCTGTCGGCCTATGCCGCCATGGGCAGCAACGAGTTGCCCTCGGGCAACCTGGTGCATGAAGGCCCTGCCATGCCGCTGGGTAAAAAAGGCGGCTTTGCCGGCACGCACATACTGGTGCCACGCCAGGGCCTGGCCGTGCATATCAACGCGTTTAACTTCCCCGTCTGGGGACTGCTTGAAAAGTTCGCCCCCAGCTTTCTGGCGGGCATGCCCTGCATCGGCAAACCCGCCACCAGTACCAGTTATCTGACCGAAGCGGTAGCGCGTTTGATGATCGCTTCAGGCTTGCTGCCCGAAGGCAGCCTGCAGCTGGTCATCGGCGGCACGGGCGACCTGCTGGCGCGCCTGAATGGCTCAGACGTGGTGACGTTTACCGGCTCGGCTGACACCGCTGCCCAACTGCGCGTCCACCCGAACCTGGTTCAGCACTCGGTGCCATTCAACGCCGAAGCCGACTCGCTCAACTGCGCCATTCTGGCCCCAGACGTGTCACCAGACGATGAAGAGTTCGAGTTGTTCATCAAGGAAGTCGCACGCGAAATGACGACCAAAGCCGGCCAGAAATGCACCGCCATTCGCCGCGCCATCGTGCCGCGCCAGC
>JBBRMH010000180.1:0-7266 GCA_038230935.1 Burkholderiales bacterium
CGAGATCGCCGGTCTGGCCGGGTTGACCCGGCCCGCCATTGCGCTGGTGAACAACGCCCAGCGTGAGCACCTTGAATTCATGGCAACCGTAGAAGCGGTTGCCCTTGAAAACGGCTCGGTCATTGATTCGCTGGACGAACGAGGCATTGCGGTGTTCCCTGCAGATGACGTTTACACAGCGCTGTGGCAAAAAATGGCCGGGGCGCGCCAGGTGTTGACCTTTGCGCTGGAAGGCACCGCAGATGTCACAGCTGATGCACAGTGGGTTGGCAGCCGCTGGCAAGTGCAGGCTGCAACCCCGTCGGGGCCAGTTGAATTCACGCTCGGCATTGCGGGTCGGCACAACGTCAAAAATGCGCTCGCTGCCACGGCTTGTGCGCTGGCCGCTGGGGTACCACTGGTCAGTATTGCCGCTGGTCTGGCAGCGTTTGTGCCTGTCAAGGGGCGCTCACGTGCACTGCAGTTCACGGTTTCAGGGCGTTTGATTCATCTGATCGACGATACTTACAATGCCAACCCTGACTCCATGAATGCGGCCATTGACGTGCTTGCTGAACTGCCCGGCCCACGCTTGCTGGTGATGGGCGACATGGCTGAAGTCGGTAGCGAAGGACCGCAGTTTCATGAAGAGGCCGGGCGTCTTGCGCGTGAGGCCGGCATTGACCAGCTGTTTGCCCTAGGCGCGCAATCCGCTCGTGCTGCCAGCAGCTTTGGTCAAGGGCAACATTTCACTGACATGGCCACGCTGAACTCGGCCGTTCTGGCCGCACTGCCGCATTTTGCAAGCGTGCTTGTCAAAGGCTCCCGCTCCATGCAGATGGAGCGCGTGGTGCAAGCCATCAGCGCTGCTCCTACAACTTTTCCGGAATCGTTTCATGCTGCTTAGTCTGGCCCAGTGGCTACAGTCTCTTTCTCCAGAGTTCGGCTCTTTTCGGGTGTTTCAGTATTTGACGTTTCGGGCTGTGATGGCCGCTGTCACTGCGCTGCTGCTGGGGCTGGTGGCCGGCCCGTTTGTGATTCGCCGGCTGACCGAGCTCAAAATTGGCCAGCCGATTCGTGACTACGCCATGCAGACCCATCTGAGTAAGTCTGGCACGCCCACCATGGGGGGTGTGCTGATTCTTTTGTGCATTGCCATCTCTACGGTTTTGTGGGCTGATCTGTCTAACCGGTTTGTCTGGATCGTGCTGCTGGTCACGCTCGGGTTTGGTGCCATTGGCTGGGCCGACGACTGGCGCAAGGTAGTTCACAAAGACCCCGAGGGTATGCGTTCGCGTGAGAAGTATTTCTGGCAGTCTGCAGTGGGCCTGGTGGCTGCGCTTTACCTGGTGTTCAGTATTTCTGAAAGCTCCAACCTGCGCGTGCTGCAGCTGTTTTTCAGCTGGGTACAGTCAGGCTTTGATGTGGACTTGCCGCCCAAAGCCGGGCTGCTGGTGCCGTTTGTCAAAGAAGTCAGCTACCCGCTGGGCGTGTTCGGCTTTGTAATTTTGACTTATCTGGTCATTGTGGGGTCCAGCAATGCCGTCAACCTGACCGATGGCCTGGATGGTCTGGCCATCATGCCGGTGGTGATGGTGGGCTCGGCGCTGGGTGTTTTCGCTTATGTGACTGGCAGTGCTGTCTATTCAAAATACCTGTTTTTTCCGCATATTCCTGGCTCGGGCGAGCTGATGATATTTTGCGCCGCCATGGCAGGTTCTGGTCTGGCTTTCCTGTGGTTCAACACCCACCCGGCCCAGGTCTTCATGGGCGATGTAGGGGCGCTCGCCCTGGGCGCTGCGCTCGGCACCATCGCAGTCATCGTGCGACAGGAAATTGTGCTGGCGATCATGGGCGGTATTTTTGTGGTGGAAGCCCTGTCGGTGATGCTGCAGGTGACTTACTTCAAGTACACCAAAAAACGCTTTGGCACCGGTCGTCGTATTCTCAAAATGGCACCCCTGCACCACCACTTTGAAAAAAGCGGCTGGAAAGAAACGCAGGTGGTCGTGCGCTTCTGGATCATCACCATGCTGCTGTGCCTGGTCGGTCTGTCAACGCTCAAGCTGAGATAAGCCGCCATGAAAGACCTTGCCAACAAACGTGTTCTTGTGCTGGGCCTGGGCAGTTCAGGCCTGGCACTGGCGCGCTGGTGCGCCCGCTGCGGCGCACAGGTGACGGTGGCAGACACCCGGCCCGCACCGCCCCAGCTGCAGGCGCTGCAAACCAGCTTGCCTGTTGCCAGTTTTTTGCATGCAGAGATGAGCGAACACCTGCTGGCTGGCACGCCCTTTGACCTGGTGCTGAAAAGCCCCGGCCTGTCGCCTGCATCGGTCACGGGCGTGGTCGCTGCTGCCCAGGCGCGCGGTATCGCCTGTGGCAATGAGCTGAGCCTGTTTGCCCAGGCACTGGCTGACCTCAAAGCAGAGCAGGCTTATGCGCCGCAGGTCATCGCCATCACGGGCACCAATGGCAAAACCACGGTGACCTCGCTCACGGGCCAGCTGGTGCAACGCGCCGGAAAGTCCGTTGCGGTGGCAGGCAACATCGGCCCGACGCTGCTCGACACCCTCACAAAAAAGCTTGATGCGGCAGCACTGGGCGAAGCCTTGCCACAGGTCTGGGTGCTGGAGCTGTCAAGTTTTCAGCTCGATGGTGTCAAAAACTTTGAGCCTACGGCCGCGACGGTTTTAAACATCACGCAAGACCACCTCGACTGGCACGAAACATTCGCGGCCTACCATGCAGCCAAAGCCAATGTGTATGGCACCACCAGCATCATGCTGCTCAACCGCCATGACCCGCAGCTGATGGCAGCACTGCCGCCACTGGTCAAGGGCAAGCAGCAGCGCAGCTACTTTACTTTTGGCGGCGATGTGCCAACTCTCCCCGGTGACTATGGCATTGAAACGGTCAACGGCATGGCCTGGCTGGTTCGCGCACTGGAGGCTGATGAGACCTTTAAACGCCGTAAAAATGACGAGGTTGCCCTTCACATCCAGCGCCTGATGCCGCTGGACGCCCTGCGCATTCGCGGCCGCCATAACGCGACCAATGCGCTGGCAGCACTGGGGCTGGCTATGGCTGCAGGCTGCAGTCTGGCCGCCATGCTGCATGGCCTGCGTGACTACCCGGGTGAGCCGCACCGGGTGGAGTCTGTCGGCGTCGTCGCTGATGTCGAGTATTTCGATGACAGCAAGGGCACCAACGTCGGGGCTACGGTAGCTGCATTGGCGGGTCTGGGGGCCGAGCGCAAACTGGTGCTTATTCTGGGTGGCGAAGGCAAAGGTCAGGATTTTTCACCATTGGTCGAACCTGTGGCCCGTTATACCCGCGCTGTGGTGCTCATTGGGCGGGATGCACCGCTGATACGGTCTGTGTTGAGGGGCGTGTCGATTTCACTGCTGGACGCCGTTTCCATGCAGGAGGCCGTTCAACTGGCCCAGCAACAGGCCAGCGCTGGTGACGCCGTACTGATGTCTCCGGCCTGCGCCAGTTTTGACATGTTTGACAACTACGAGCACCGCGCCCGCGTATTTTGCGACGCCGTGCGCGGGCTGGCGCTTGAAGAGGGGGTCATGCTGTGACGGCTGTTACACGTCTTGCCAGCTGGTTTTCGGGTGTTGGCAAAGCCGCATCCGACGTTTTGCCTGTGCGCCTGGGCCGTCAGACCCTGTCGCGCATACCTGTCGCGCCGGTACGTATCGCAGGGGTTGACCAGGCACTGATCTGGGTGACCGTGGCTTTGCTGATGTTCGGCCTGGTCATGGTGTATTCGGCATCGGTGGCGATGCCGGACAACCCCAAGTTTTCACGTTATGCCCACACCCACTTTCTGACGCGCCACATGGTGTCACTGGCTGTGGCTTTCATTGCAGCCGTGGTGGCTTTTCAAGTGCCGATTGCGACCTGGGAAAAACTCGCCCCCTGGCTGTTTGTGGTGTCGCTGGTGCTGCTCATGCTGGTGCTGGTGCCTTTTATTGGCAAGGGCGTCAACGGGGCGCGGCGCTGGATCACGCTCGGGTTCATGAACTTTCAGCCTTCAGAACTGGCCAAGTTCGCGGTACTGCTCTATGCGTCCGATTACATGGTCCGCAAAATGGAGGTCAAAGAGCGCTTTTTTCGAGCGGTTCTGCCCATGGCCGCTGCCATCGCCGTAGTTGGTTTGCTGCTGCTGGCCGAACCTGACATGGGCGCTTTCATGGTGATCTCGGTGATCGCCATGGGCATTTTGTTTCTGGGTGGTGTCAATGCCCGCATGTTTTTTGTGATTGCCGCCGTGGTGGTGGTGGCCTTTGGCATGATGGTCATGCTCAGTGAATGGCGGCGTGAGCGGATTTTTGCCTACCTTGATCCGTGGAGCGACAAATATTCGATGGGCAAAGGCTACCAGCTGTCGCACTCGCTGATCGCCTTTGGGCGGGGCGAGGTGTTTGGTGTGGGCTTGGGCGGGAGCATTGAAAAACTGCACTGGCTGCCTGAAGCACACACCGATTTTCTGATGGCTGTGATCGGCGAAGAGTTTGGCCTGGTGGGTGTACTGGTCATCATTGGGCTGTTCATGTGGATGACCCGGCGCATCATGCACATTGGCCGCCAGTCGATTGCACTTGACCGGCTGTTTGCAGGTCTGGTGGCGCAGGGTGTGGGTATCTGGATCGGGTTTCAGACCTTCATCAACATCGGTGTGAATTTGGGCGCGTTGCCGACCAAGGGCCTGACTTTGCCCTTGATGAGTTATGGCGGCTCTGCGATTTTGATGAACCTGATCTCGCTGGCGGTGGTGTTGCGGATTGACTATGAAAACCGCTTGCTGATGCGCGGAGGTCGCGCATGAGTATTTCTGTGCGAACAGCGCTTGTGATGGCCGGTGGTACCGGGGGACATATTTTCCCCGGTCTTGCAGTGGCAGAGGCCTTGCGAGAGCGCGGCTGGCGCGTGCACTGGCTGGGTAGCCTGGGCACGGCAGGCCAGCCCAGCATGGAAAGCCAGCTGGTGCCACCGCGCGGCTTTGCTTTTGAGTCGATTGCGTTCTCAGGTGTGCGCGGCAAGGGGCTTGCCACGCTGGCGTTTTTGCCGATGCGGTTGCTCAAGGCCTTCTGGCAGAGTGTTCGCGTTATCCGGCGTGTCAAGCCAGACGTGGTGCTGGGCTTTGGTGGCTACATCGCTTTTCCGGCGGGCATGATGGGTGTGCTTTTGGGCAAGCCCTTGTTGCTGCATGAGCAAAATTCAGTTGCAGGCATGGTCAACAAAGTGCTTGCCTCGGTGGCCGACCGCGTTTTTACAGCGTTTCCTGATGTACTCAAGGGTGCCCAATGGGTGGGCAACCCTTTGCGTGCCGCGTTCATGGCACAGCTTGACCCGGCCACCCGTTTTGCCGGTCGTACGGGGCCTTTGCGCTTGCTGGTGGTGGGCGGAAGTCTGGGTGCCAGCGCCTTGAACACCCTGGTGCCGCAAGCCCTGGCTTTGATACCCGATGCCCAGCGGCCACTGGTTACCCATCAAAGCGGCGCCAAGCAAATTGACGCGCTGCGCGCCAACTATCTGGCAGCAGGTGTGCAGGCAACACTCACACCTTTCATTGAAGACACCGCCAGCGCTTTTGCAGAGGCTGATCTGATCATCTGCCGCGCTGGGGCCAGTACGGTCACGGAAATTGCCGCTGTCGGTGCAGCCGCCCTGTTTGTGCCGTTTCCTGCGGCAGTCGATGACCACCAGACTACCAATGCGCGCTTTCTGGTGGATCAAGGCGCTGGCTGGCTGGTACAGCAGCGCGACCTGACGCCTGAAAATCTAGCCTCCATGCTACAAAAAACAGAGCGACCAGCCCTTGTAAACGCTGCCCTGAAGGCCAAAAAGATGCAAAAAACAGAAGCAACAGCCCATGTGATGGCTGCCTGCGAGACGCTTGCGAAAAAGTGACGACATGAAACACACCATCAAACACCTTCACTTTATCGGCTTGGGAGGCTCCGGCATGTCAGGCATTGCCGAGGTCTTGCACAATCTGGGCTACGTGATTTCCGGCTCTGACCTTTCTGACAGCCCCACGCTGCGCCGCCTGCAAAGCCTGGGCATCCAGACCTTTGTCGGCCACGCTGCCGAAAATCTCGCCAGCGTTGATGCGGTGGTCACCTCAACAGCCGTGCAGGCAGACAACCCGGAAGTACTCGCTGCCCGTGAAAAGCGCATTCCGGTAGTCCCCCGCGCCCTGATGCTGGCCGAGCTGATGCGCCTGAAAAAGGGCATTGCGATTGCTGGCACGCACGGCAAAACCACCACCACCAGCCTGGTTGCCAGCATACTGGCCGAGGGCGGTCTGGACCCGACCTTTGTGATTGGCGGGAGGCTCAACAGCACCGGGGCAAACGCCAAGCTGGGTTCTGGCGACTACATCGTCGTGGAAGCCGACGAGTCCGATGCGTCATTTTTGAACCTGCTGCCCGTGATGGCGGTGGTCACCAACATCGATGCCGACCATATGGAAACCTATGGCCATGACTTCGGCAACCTCAAAAAGGCCTTTGTCGATTTTCTGCACCGCATGCCTTTTTATGGCACGGCGATTTTATGTACCGACGACCCGGCCGTGCGTGACATCGTGCCGCAGGTCTCCTGCCCCATCACCAGCTACGGCTTCAACGAAGAAGCCCAGGTGCGCGGTGTCCATGTGCGCGCTGTGGGCGGGCAGATGCATTTCACAGCACTCAGGCGCAACGGCGTCACGCTGCCGGACCTGGACGTTGTGCTCAACCTGGCGGGCGAGCACAACGTGTTGAATGCCTTGTCTGCCATCGCAGTTGCCGTTGAACTCAATGTGCCCGACGCCGCCGTGCAAAAAGCGCTGGCCGAGTTCAAGGGCGTGGGCCGCCGCTTTCAGAGCTATGGCGATGTGCCTGTGCAGCCAGCGACCGCAGGCGGCGGGCACTTCACGGTGATTGAAGACTATGGCCATCACCCGGTCGAGATGGCCGCTACGCTGGCAGCAGCACGGGGTGCTTTTCCTGGACGGCGTCTGGTGCTGGCATTTCAGCCGCACCGCTACACCCGCACGCGCGATTGTTTTGAGGATTTCGTCAAGGTCATCGGTCATGCAGACGCCGTGCTGCTGTCTGAAGTCTATGCCGCAGGCGAAGCCCCTATCGTGGCGGCAGACGGCCGCTCGCTGGCCCGCGCACTTCGCGTGGTGGGCAAGGTCGAGCCGATCTTTGTGGATGCGATTGAGGCCATGCCGCAGGCCATCATGGACAACGCCCGAGCTGGTGATGTGGTGGTGTGCATGGGGGC
>JBBRMH010000181.1:0-7218 GCA_038230935.1 Burkholderiales bacterium
CCATCTTGTGCAAGGCGGCTATCTGCTCTTGCATCATCAGAATCAGTGCATCTTTCTCGGCATGACTCAGTTGGCTTAGGCTTGATGGCGTTTGCATTGCTGTCAATTGTCGCTTGTTTGCTCAGGAGGCTGAGTAGTTACCTTCGGGCTTGAATTTGCCCAACAATTCCATGCGTGAATGACAACGTTTGAAGTCTGCAGCGCTATCATTTTTGAGTCAATTGGTGAATGCTCTAATTGGCAAAAATGCAGGGGTCTGGGACACTACTATTCATGATCGCAGCCCTTAAATCCATTCCCAGTTTGAACGCAGAACAGCTGCGCGAACTGGCTAGCGATTTGATCGACCAGATTGCCCACCAAAGCAAACAACACGAACATCAAATCGCCGCAAAAGATCAGGTTATCGCCGCCAAAGACAATGACATCCTGTACCGCCAAGCCAAGATCGACAAGCTGACGCACGAGATGGCGGTATTAAAGCGCTGGCGATTTGGGCGCAGCCGTGAGCAGCTCGATTCTGGTCAGGTCAGTTTGATCGAAGAGACCATTGAAGCGGACATCGCAGCTATCGAGCAAGAGCTGAAAAACCTAGCTCCAGCGGCAAAGACGGACTCCATACCGCGCCAACAACCCAAACGCACAGCCCTTCCCGAAGAACTACCCCGTGTAGACGTGCGTCACGACCCGCAGGCCAGCACCTGTGCGTGCGGCTGCCAGCTCAAGCGCATCGGTGAGGATGTGGCCGAGAAGCTGGACTACACACCCGGCGTGTTCACGGTGGAGCGCCACATTCGTGGCAAGTGGGCTTGTACCCAGTGCAAAACCCTGATTCAGGCACCGGTGCCTGCACAAATCATCGACAAAGGAATTCCCACCGCAGGCTTGCTGGTCCAAGTGCTGGTGGCCAAGTATTCGGATCATCTACCGTTGCATCGTCAGGAAGCCATCTTTGGCCGCTGCGGTTATGCCATTCCTAGCTCTACGCTGGCCGCCTGGGTGGGAGCCTGCGGTGTGCAGTTGCAGCCACTGGTCGACGCCCTGAAGGACTCCATGCTCCAACATGCGGTGCTGCATGCTGATGAGACACCGCTGGCCATGCTCAAGCCGAGCAATAAGAAGACGCACCGGGCTTACCTGTGGGCTTATGCACCAGGAGCCTTTGAGAGTTTGAAGGCTGTGGTCTACGATTTCTGCGAAAGCCGAGCGGGGGAGCATTGCAGAGCCTTTCTGGGCAAATGGAAGGGTAGTCTAGTTTGCGATGATTACGCAGGTTACAAAGCAGGATTTATGGGTGGCATCACGGAGGTGGGCTGCATGGCACATGCGCGGCGCAAGCTCTATTGACCTGCATGTGAGCAACAAGAGCCAGATTGCGCAGCAGGCGCTCGTCTATATCAGCGCACTTTACGACGTGGAGCGTGAGCTCAAACATCTCGGCGTCAATGAGCGGCTGCAAATTCGTCAATCAAAATCCAAGCCATTGGCCCAAGCTCTGCATCAGTGGATGCAGCTGCAGCGCCAAAGAATCACGGATGGATCGGCTACAGCCAAAGCACTGGACTACAGCTTGAAGCGCTGGGGTGCTTTGACGCAGTTTCTAAGTGATGGGCAATTACCCATTGATAACAACTGGATTGAGAACCAGATTCGTCCGATTGCCATTGGCAGAAAAAACTGGTTGTTTGCAGGTTCACTGCTGGCCGGGCAGCGTGCCGCTGCGGTGATGAGCTTGATTCAGAGTGCCAAGCTCAATGGGCATGATCCGTATGCTTATCTGAAGGATGTGCTGGCTCGCCTGCCCACACAAAAAAACAGCCAAATCGAAGAATTGCTGCCCCATCGCTGGCAGCCCTGCTCACCTTAGTTCGGAACTTTTGCCACCTTGGCACTCATAGCGTCAAGGTGTGTTGCCCGCGCGCTTACGGTGTTCCAGCTCAGCGGCAGTGCGCACGGCGTCTTTCAGCCCCGGCTCAATTCGAAAAGTCAGTGTGGTGGTTTTGGTGGTGGCCATATTGCTGCCCCGTACAGCGTTTGTACTGTGGATATACTGCACTGTACAACAAAGCTCAGAGGCGTCCGATGGCGTGGGTTTCACGCTGATTTCACCGTCCAGCAGGGAGAACACATGGCCCGTCACTACTCGACCAGCGACTTTTTCAGGCAAATGCCCAACGCATTGCTGGCCCGCTACTTTGCGGGACGCACAGTGTTTGGCGAGCTCGACTTTGCCGCCATGTCCTAGACCCGGCACGACGAATTGTTTGCCGCCTGACTGGCGCTGCCAAGAACCACATTGGCGTTCAGTGCGCGGTCATGGTCTATGGCGCTGCGCTCCCAGTACAGGCCCAGCTTTTGTTTGGTGAGTTGCTCCGCCATCATGCGGCGCAACTGCGGTGCTGACAGGCTTTGAAGTTGCTGCAGCAGCGCTGCCTCTGTTAGTGACATTGTGTATTCCCGTACTCAATTAGGTATCGATCGGTGCCAGGGTTTTGACCCAACGCTCGAACGCCGCACTCTCAAACGTGTAAATGCCGCCAGGTGCCTTGGATATGAGGGTCTTGTCCTTTAAGCTATTAAGAGAATATTGAACGTCGGTTGGCGCAAGCAAGGCTACGCCGAGAGCTTTGGCAAGTTTCAAAAGAGCCGCCTTACCGAATGGTTTGGCCTGTGGGTTGCTGGTAAATAGCAAGAGAAGCTGGCGCTGCATGGCGTCAAGGAACGCCCATGTCCCTTCATGGTTTTCTTCCTTGTCCTGCTCAGTTTTTTCGATAGTCACTGCGCGCTCCAGCGTCAGAGATGGGTCCATGAGCATAGAGACAACAGCGGACAAGAACGGCTCGGGTTGCTGGTTAAATTCCTGAAATGCGCTCCAGCCCACGGCTATATCCAGGGTGCGTCCGCTTGCTGCATGGAACTTCTGTGCCACAAATTCGACAAGTTCGCGGCCAAGCAACGGGAACTCCTGAACAGTCGCACCTACCGAGAAAAGCGGTGCATTGCTGTTCGAAAATACGTTGGACAGTTGTGTTCGCGATGAGCCCGTGAACACCACACGAAGCTTATCGCTGTTTTTCGTGATGGCAGTGCGCAGCGCCATGGCCATCAACTCGTTTTCCTTGTTTCGCGCCAACTCTTGAGCCTCATCGACCAAAAGAAGAAGTTTTTTCCTGGAAACCAGTTTGACGACGAGCTCTTCAATGCGAAGCGCCAGCTCAGTCGCTTCTTTTTTCGCGTCCCCAAACTCAAGCTCCAGGGCACCTTTGAGCTCACCGGCATGACCGGACGCCTTGACTTTTTTGACCGGCTCTTGCAGCTTGTGAAGCGCTTTTTGAGCCAGAGTTTTTGGCACAAGCGCTTCCTCCAGGCCCCGTACGATGGCTATGCCCGGATTGAGCCTCGTCTGCCAGAGATCCACATACGCCACTGTAAACCCGGCAACTTCAGCTGCTGGTGTCAGGTCTTTGCGCAGGAAAACCGTTTTCCCGGTACGACGAGGTGCAAAAATGGTTGTGCTGACGACCGGGCCAGCTTGTAACAGCGCCAGGTAACGCCTGGCCAGCTCTGGTCTGGGGCAGTGCCAAATTTGGTTCAGTTTCATACAAATAATTATAACGAGTATTTATAATTATAAAATTAATTATAATTATTTGTAACTGTAGAGATACGATCAAATCTGAACCACAAAATCCCGCTGAAACTTTTTATTTTCAAAAATAAGCTCCTTAGCGCTGCCGATGGCGTGCCTGTTCAGTGCGTAGCCCGAAGGATTTGCGGCATACTTTTGTATTCCAGATATCCTTTGCTCGACGCGCATGCAAAAAAAGTTTCCGCTTATTGCCTGAAAACACTGCCGGGCGTAGAGCCTACGCTGCGAGCGCAATACACGACACCCATTTCTTCGGCCAAAGTAACCATCGCCCCAGCGTTATAGCCAATCCACCGCGATGTCAGTCCGATGAGAATGCCGACGAACCTTGCACCGTGAGCTTCACGCCTGACACCTGTGCCATCATTAAGCCGGTGAGCTATCTCGTGCAAGATGACCCAGCGGCTGCGTGACCAAATCGGCAAACTGATCCGATGATCGAAATGCGCCAATGCCCTTCGCTGGCCACGGGAAGGACGCACAATTTTTGGTACAGCTGTACCTGCCAGCCCCAGCCGACCGCTCTCTTTCGCCCACACGGGCAGTGCATACGCCTCGCATTCGCCAAGGCTCTTAAATTCAGGAACATTGATGTCCCGACCGCCCAGATCGCTCAATACGCGGCGCTCCCAGGCATAGACCTCACTGAGTTGGTTATCGCGTGGGCGTTTGGTCGATCCCGTTTTGAGTATCGCTGGCTGATCTTGCATTGGGGCCTGGTGAGCCAGGTCGTAGGCAGCCAGGTCCTCGGGCCACTGCATTGCACGCTTAAGACCCGAATATTCTTCCGGCGTTAGTTTAATCTTGCGGTAGCTGTTAGCTGAGGCTTTGGGCATGAAAATCTCCTTTAGCTTTCAGTATCTGCCATCGGGTCGATCCTGCAAGCGTGCCGGGCGCTGGGTCCGGCATACGCGGCCCGTGACATGCATAGATTTCGCTGTTTTTTGTGAGTTTGAGCTCGGCTGGCGTGTAAGCGCGCTTTGGCAGGCGCATCAAAATACATGCACAAGTGAGGGTCGAGCGAGCCGCACTGTTTTTACCACTGCCTACCGTCCAGAATAGGGATGTGAAAACAGTGGGCTCGCCTTTGTTTAAAGAACGGAATATTTTACGAACACTGCACGCGCGTAGTCCTGAAGACTTGTGCCGGACTCGGCCGCACGCTGCTTCAAAATCCGATGCTCTGACTCGGTGAGCTTGACCAGTACACCCGCGCTGAGTTCCTGTTTTTCATCAGCCAGCCTTGCCACCTGTGTCAGTGCGGCAACGACCTCACCAACGGTCGCGGATGACTTGCCAATGCGCAGCACGTCTGCCGCCGTGTCGTACCGCACGCGGCCACCCAGTCCAGGACGAGCCCGGCGTTTGGCGGTTACCCGCGCTGACTCTAAAAGTGCGCGCTGTTGTCAGGACATGGGTGTGCGAACCGTGCTTGACTTGGCAACCACGGACTTGAAGGCGTTGCGTGTTCAGTTTGGTGTGGTGATGGAAAGAACCGCCAGCGAGCTGCGCGGCGTTTCATGCCTGGAGCTGGAGGATATCGCGCCCCCGAAGCAACAAATCATGGCCTCGCGAAGCTTTGGCAGTCTGCTCTACACAATGGCAGATCTGGGTGAAGCTGTAGCGTGGCACATTGACCGGGCCGCCCAGAAGTTGCGTGCACAGGCGTCGGTTGCAGGCGCGGTGTACGTCTTCGTTCAGACCAACCGTTTTCGCCAGACTGAGCCGCAATACAGCGCAGGTGTGGTGGTCCCGTTGGCTGACGTGTCTGACGATACGTGCCAGTTGAGCGCCGCCGCACTGACAGGACTCGGGCAAATTTACCGTGCCGGCTTTGGGTACAAGAAGTGCGGCGTGATGCTCATGGAGCTGAGCGCCAAAGCCCAGCGGCAAGAAACTCTGTTTGACAGTGATGTGCAGGCTAGAGCCAAGTCAGCCAAAGCCATGGCGGTGATGGATGCAATCAACAGTGTGCACGGGCGGGGGACGCTGCGCCCAGGTGCATCTGGCGTGTCCAAGCGGTGGGCCATGCGGTCGGACAACCGTTCGCCCCGGTACACGACATGCTGGGACGAGTTGCCTGTGGCCAGATAGACTTGACCGCGCACCCTACCCAAAGCAAAAGCCATTCATCTAATCGATGCGTGCGACACCAAGTGCCGCCAAAACCACTCAACAGCGAAGCGAGAACTGCCTGTCTCGAACTTTCTTGCGCTCGCTGGTAATCCAGTCCTGCACCTGGGCGCTCTGAGGCTGACGAGCCATCGAGTCGTAGCTGGATATTTGCGCACTCAGGCTATCGCACATCGATTTAGGGCTGGGCTGGGAAGTGTTGGTTGTTGTGGTTGTGGTCGTGATGGTTTGGCTCACGTTCGCAGCGTCCGACTTTTGCGCTTGCGCGATTTCGACTTGCTGACTAAACGGCATGCCGCTTGGCACGTTGGCAATGCGCTCGATGAGCGCACTCTTTGCTGAGCAAGTGCCGTTGGTCCAGAACATGCCGCCTGCATAGGCTTTGCACAAGTAGATGGTGTCAGCCTGGCTGAATGCGGGCCATGCCAGCATGACGAACGCCCACAGGGCGACGTTGATTTTTTTTCCGTGTTCGATGGCCCTGTATTGCTGTGGCATCCCAAAATCTCCATTCATTTCGTGATTTTTGCACAGAGCACGCGCACGACTTTGGTTTAAAAATAGACCGCCAGCACTTACCAAGTGCTCAAGCGCGGGAACAGGGCGAATTTGCAACCCATTCTGGATGGTTTTGCGAGTCCATGGAAACCACCTTTTGCATGGCTGCCTGCACCTGCTCTGAGCCAATCAAATACTGTGCCGGCCCACTCATAGCAAAAGGGCGCAAGGTTTGAGTTGCACCGTAGCGTATGACGACAAAGTGGTTTTGAGCACTGGCGTTTTTACTCGCCCGGTATGTCCTGGTGACGCTGATGTAGGCTGTCAGCGCAGTGGCGAGCTCGTTTTCCTTGTCAGGATTCTCACCCATGGCCTGGGCGCTTTCCTCAATCATCTGACCGCAAAAGGCGATTGAGTGGTCATGCGCTATCGCCTCTGACTGTTTGACAGTAGCGTAAAACGCATCCTTTGGAATTGAGCAACACCACAGCCAACGTGTCTGGTGGTCGTAAACGTAAAAAAAGACCGAATCGACGCCCACAGCCTCGGCATTGATTTGGCCTTGCTGCCAGCCAGTGGCGTTCATCACCACGACGGCGGTTTTGGACCTGGCCGAGAGAAAATCGGCTTGCATTGAAGTTTTTTCCATATTGAAAAATAGTTAATTTTCTATTGCTGAATCACCGAATATTAGGATTCAGCAAATCTATGCCGGCGCCCTTGCATTTGATCCAGGGGCCACCTGGATGGCCTTGTCCGTCCCAGTCTTTTAAAGCTGCAACCGAATCACGCTCAAACTCGAAACAGTACCGGCGCTCGTAGCCGCAGCTGTCGAGATTGACAACAATGCCGAATGTCACGAAAAATTTAAGCACGCCACACAAAACACCATCGAGAAAAACCAGATGTGTATAGCCTTCGAGAACCATTGCAGCGCG
>JBBRMH010000182.1:0-7210 GCA_038230935.1 Burkholderiales bacterium
GATTGACCGCGGCAAGCCACTGCCTCTGGCTGAAGAAATTGCAGCACGGGTGGTCAACAAGGAGCGGGCACAGCACGGGGAGTCTGTAGAAGCCAGCGCCTCCTCCATCAACGACATGTCCTCGGGCCGTCGTGGCGGCTTGCGCTCCCATCAGGGCGCAGGTGGGCGCACCGTGCGCCAGCTGCGCAACGAGGCGCGCCAGCGTGGTTTGAAGGGACGGTCGTTGATGAACAAAGCAGAGCTCGAAGCCGCTTTAACGCGGTGATCGCCAACAGCATTGTCCTGACCCTGCGCGTCAGGTGACCGGGTCTGGCTCAGGCTGATTTCTTTGCGTCACATTAACGCTGGGTGCTGTCAGTGTTGGAGTCGAAAAATGATGGGCCAAGATGTCCAAACCATCGGGAGCTTGCGCGCCCGTTTATATGCCTGGCTGTTTTACTGCGCCAAATGGGCATCAGCGGCTTCAGCAAATGCGATGTGGTTACCGTCAGGGTCGGTCACCATCACGGTCTTGACCCTGCTGTTGGAAGACTGCCTGCTTGTATCGAGACCCATGGCGCTCAGCTTTTTGAGCTCTGCAGCAATATCGCTTACCGCCAGCGTGAAAGAACCCTGCCCGGCCCGTTCGGGTAGCTGGTAGATCTGTAGCCAGCCGCCGCGAGGAAACTTCCACTCCGCCAAATCGGGCATCGGCATTTGTCCGGCACGACCGAATAATTGTTCATATCAGGCAGTGGCCACCTTGATGTCTTTAACGGCTACGCTGGCCAATACGTTGGCGATGGGTAGGGTGTTATCGCTTTTAAATTCTTGTCATGGGCGGCGTTGGACGATGGTTGCCCTATCACCTCACGTTCGATCTCATTGCTGGCCTGTAAGCTATTGAGCCGACCCGATGGCGTATTAAGTTTCCGTTCGGGCTGAGCCTGTCGAAGCCGGGCTCGCACAGGTAAACCCTTCGACTCTTCGACTCTTCGACCCTTCGACTAGCTCAGGACAGGCCAAGCTCAGGACAGGCCAAGCTCAGGACGAAAGTATGAAAAGATTCAGACTTTACGGGCCCAATCCGTGATGCTGGTAGCCATCCTTTTTTTGTAAGGCGACTCATTTCGGGTTTGACCCGACATCTTTGTTCTTGTCTTTGTCGCTGGCGCTCTCCGGGGCGACTGCGGTGCCGGCTGCTGCCGCGCCCAAAGCGCCGACAACTGTGCCCAAAGTGCCACCTACGAAAATACCGACAGGGCCTGCGACTACGGCACCGATGGCAGCACCAGCCGCTACACCAGCCACCACGCCGCCACCAACCAGTGCCGACTTGGCTTCGCGCTCGGCCTCTTCCGGCTTCAACCCGAACTGTGCCCCGGACTCTGGATCCTGCGAGGGAACGCCGTAGCCGGTATGGGCCTGCTCGGCAACGTCTTCATCGACCGGTTCGGGATTCAATGGCGTGGTGGAAGATTGATTCATGGGAATTTCCTGGAAGGTTTTGGTGAGACGAGCACAAACCTCGGAGGGATGAGCTCGTGGCAGCGGGGTCGGTGCGCAGTCGAGATCGAATTCTGAACAGCCACTGAACGCCGGATCCCACTTCTGGAGTCTGCAACCATATCTATCGCCCGTCTGTACGTTGACGCACATTGCTGGCGGACAGTGGCGGTCACGCGCATAGGGTTGTTACAACCTCTGGGCAGCGGATACCCTGCACGGCAACATGCCCTGAAAAAATGGAAATTCTCAAGCTTTTTACCGCTGTACGGCAATAAATACGGGGGCAAGCCGCTATGTATTTAATAGCAAATCATTTGTAAAATCTCGCCGGTGCCCGAGCCGCGAGGGAATTCCCACAAGCCCCTTGACAAAAGCGTACAGCCCCCAGAGCAGGAGCACCGGCAAAATCAGCGTCTGCAGCAAAAAGATCACCATCAGCCGGATGATCTGTTCTGTAACGCGTTCTGCCGCCAGCTTGATGTCTTCAAAGCGCGCCTTGACATCGGTCACGCCGGACATCCACTGTCTGGCTTTGTCCAGAAAGCTGGTGCTCTCAGCCCCGGCTACCGCGGGCGGGCCGAGTTTCTGGGCCTGGCCGGAGGCTGAATCGATCGCGGTTTGCGTGGCCACGTAGTCAGCAGCGAGAAACTTGTGCCACAGCACATCGGTGCCGATGACCACCACCGGAATGGCAAAGCGGGCCATCAGCAGCACGACCAGCAGTTTTGAAAGCCAGGGCCGAACGCGCTGCTGCCTGAAGTAAAACCAGCCCCAGGCCAGCGCCACTACCGTGAGTACAGCCGATATCAGCCAGTAGCTGCCTATGGCAATAACCGCCTTTTGCACGCCAAATGCCACACTTGCTGCCAGCATCAGGTCAGAAAAGTGCTTGACCAGGTCGTTCACGGGTGCAAGAAGCTGGCCGGGCGTCAAGGTCACGCCCACGCCCAGTGGCTGGGCCGAGAATTGCGTGCCCTGCACCACAGACAGCACACCGTGCAAGGCGCGAGCCGTGGCAAAGCTGATCAGGGCGCGTTTGAGACCTGCATCGACCTGCGCTGTTGCGGGTGCGTCCATGGGGGCCATCCAGGCACACGCGACTGCCAAGGCAAGGCACAGTGCTGCGGCTATCTGGCGGGTGAACTTCATGGGGACCATCCTTTACTGACCGTGCCGGGCTACGTTAACTTGGGGCTGAGGTAACTACTCTGCAGCTTCCTTCAGGTTTTAAATTCCGCCTGATGCGCCTTCGCCTTGGCGACCTCGTGCTTGAGCTGGTCAAAGCCGGTCACCGGCACCGTCTCATCGCGCCGGTTGGCGGTTTGGCCCAGGCGGGCTATCACGGCCTCAGCACTTAACTGGTCGGCTGGCAGAAAGACGCCCTGCGTCAGGGTGATGTGGGCCTGCTCAAAACTGCCCGCACCGGCTAACAAAATAGTGCGCGTTGGTGCGTCTTCTGCCACCAGGGCCACCAGGCCCGGACTGACGGACAACGGCTGCAGCATGGCCAGCTCTTCGGCGGGCAGCAGTGCCTCTGTCATCGCCGTGGCAGCGGTGGGGGCCAGGCAATTGACGCGTACATTATGGCGCTCGCCTTCGATGGCCAGTGTCTGCATCAGGCCCACCAGCGCCATCTTGGCCGCGCCGTAATTGGCCTGGCCAAAGTTGCCATACAGACCGGACGATGAGGTGGTCATCACAATTCGGCCGTAGTTTTGCGCCTGCATCAGCTTCCACACCGCATGCGTGCAATGCACTGCACCCATAACATGTACCTCCATGACCAGCCGGAAATCATCCAGCGCCATCTTGGCAAAGCTTTTGTCACGCAAGATACCCGCGTTGTTCACCAGAATATCGACGCGGCCCCAGCGGTCCACAGTTTGCCTGACCATGGCCTCCACCTGCGCCATATGGGTGACGTCCGTATCGCTGGCAAACGCCTCGCCACCCATGGCCTGAATGCTGTTGACCACGTCCTCAGCCGACGAGCCCGACTGGCAGGCCCCGATGTCGCTGACCACCACACGCGCACCATGCCGTGCCAGCTCAAGCGCATGGGCACGCCCCAGCCCACGGCCTGCACCAGTGATGATGGCGATGCGGTCTTGCAGGAGTTTTTTCATTCGGTGAGTCCTTTGATGTTGTGTTGTCAAGTGAATCTGCCGCAGCAGATGGCAAAAGCAGTTCGCCATTTTTGCTCTCATTGCGACTGCGATCCGAAATACATGCCCGCCTGACTCAGCATAGATGACGAATTAAACCCCCAGACACACATGAGAAAGGTTTTTATCAGCAATTGTCGGCTATGGTTTGCCAAAAGCCAGCTCCCGTGCACGATGCCAAAAGCAAGATGGACTGCTGCGTGACAGGTGTCATGGGTAGAGTGCCGGGCAACGGGTGAACAAGGCCGACAGGGACGATTCAAACCTTGGCAACATGGAAAATCTCCAGCACCAAATATGGCAAAAACCCGGCGCAGGGTAAACCCGAGCCATGGTTTGTGTGATGTGCTACGTCAAAAAGTGTGATTTGATGCAAGCGGCAACGTTACGTATGCTTGCTTGCTTGCTGAATATCAAAACTTTTTCTGGAGACCGCCATGCGCATCAATGCCCTCAAACTAACGCTTACCTCCCTTGCCCTGGCGGCTTGTGGGGTGGCGCAAGCCGGTACGGTCAGCGTCATCACGTCGTTCCCGAAAGAGTTGACGGACACCTATAAAAAAGCCTTTGAGGCAAAGAACCCCGGCATCAAGCTGGAGATTTTGAACAAAAGCGGCACCGCCAGCATTCCCTACATTCGTGAAACTGCTGCGGGCCAGCGCCCGGATGTGTTCTGGTCATCTGACGTGGTGGCCTTTGAAGTGCTGGCACGCGACAAGCTGCTGCAAAAAGCCCCCGAGGCGGCCAACCCGGCAGTCCCCAAACTGATCGGTACCTACCCGATCAATGACCCCGAGGGCTACTACTTTGGCCAGGCATTGTCGGGCTACGGCATGATGACGAACACGCGTTATCTGGTGGCCAACAAGCTGCCTGCACCCAAGGAATGGGCTGACCTGACCAAGGGCGTTTACTTCGGTCACGTCGGCATCTCATCGCCGTCGCGCTCGGGCACCACCCACTTGAACGTTGAAACCATTTTGCAGGGCGAAGGCTGGGAAAAAGGCTGGACTCAACTGCTGCAAATCACCGGTAACTGTGCCGCTGTGACTGAGCGCAGTTTTGGGGTGCCCGATGGTGTCAACAACGGGCAGTTCGGCATTGGCATCGTGATTGACTTCTTCGGGCTGGCTGCCCGTGCAGCAGGCTTTCCGGTTGATTTTGTCTATCCAAGTGTCACATCTGTGGTGCCTGCCAGCATTGCGATGGTTGCAGGCGGAAAGAACGCGCCGGAGGCGCTCAAGTTCATGGCCTATACCTTGTCGGCAGAAGGCCAGGAGCTGCTGTTTGACCCGAAAGTCAGCCGCATGCCGGTGCTCCCATACGCAGCGGCTGGCTTGAAGGTACCCACCAATTACCCCAATGTTTACGATATTGCGCGCAAGTCCAAGGTGAAGTTTGACTCCGAGCTGTCTGAAATGCGCTACCCGCTGGTGGTCAGCCTGTTTGACCAGACCATCACGTTCCGCCTGAAAGAACTGCAAGCGGCCACCAAGGCGATTCATGCGGCTGAACGCAAGCTGGCCACCAAGCCGAACGCCAATGCCGCCGAGCTGCTCAAGCAGGCGCGCAGCTTTGCCTACACACCGCTGGTAGATGACAAAAACGCCAATAACAAAGAGTTTCTGGAGCTGTTCCGCAAGAATAAAAAAGACGTTGCAGTGGCCAAGCAGCTAACTGGCATCGAGGAGCTGTGGAGCTCCAAGTCCAAAGCCAATTACGCGCGCGCCGAAGACCTGGCCAACCAGGCCGCAGCTCTCGTCAAGTAGGCTACCCGCTCATGACCACCCCTACTACAAGCCCGCCTGGCGGGCCTGTACAAACACGCCAAACACGCGCTTTTAGCTTGCCCGGCGGCATCGGTGCCTGGGTTGCCGGCCTGATCATCCTGGCATTCCTGGTGATTTTTCTGCTGGCTCCGGTGGCTTCTGTCATTTACACCGCGTTTGTCACGGAAGAGGGCAAACTGACCTTTGGGCATTTCATGAACTTTTTCGGGCAGTCGCTGCTGAAAGAGTCGTTTGTCAACAGTCTGGTGGTGGCCTTGATGTCGGTGGTGTTTGCCTCACTGATTGCGATTCCGCTGGCTTATTTGACGGTGCGGTTCGAGTTTCGCGGTGCGCTGCTGATCCAGACGCTGGGCGTGCTGCCATTGATCATGCCGCCGTTTGTCGGTGCCGTGGCCCTGTAACTGATTTTTGGCCGCAACGGCTCGGTCAATCTGTTGCTGGACCAGTGGTTTGGCTTCACGGTGCCCATCATGGAGGGGCTGATGGGCGTTATTTTTGTTGAAAGTATTCATTACTTTCCGTTTATTTTGCTCAATCTCGTGGCCTCGCTGCGCAACATTGACGGGGCCATGGAAGAGTCTGCGCAAAGCCTGGGCTGCACCGGTTTCAGGCTGTTCAGGCGGGTGATTTTCCCGCTGGCCATGCCGGGTTTTCTGGCGGGCGCGTCGCTGGTATTTGTCAAGGTGTTCGATGACCTGGGCACGCCGCTGGTCATGGGTGTGACGAATATGCTGGCACCGCAGGCCTATCTGCGTATTACGTCAGTGGGCGTGGATGACCCGCTGGGCTACGTCATCAGCGTCATTTTGATTACCTTTTCAATCCTGGCGATGTGGATGGCTGCGCGGGTCATGAAAGGGCGCGATTACTCAACGCTGCAAAAAGGCGGCAACAGTCTGCAAAAGCGCCAGCTCACGGCCTGGCAAACCGCCGTGGCTTACTTCTGGATTGGCCTGGTTCTGATCGTGGTGCTGTCCCCGCATGTGGGCATTTTGCTGATGAGTCTGGCCAAGGTCTGGAGCTTTTCGGTGCTGCCTGATTCATACACACTGGCGCATTACGCGACGGTGTTCGGAGACTCCAGCAAGATGATCAGCAACACGCTGCTGTATTGCGGTTTGGCTGCTACGCTGGACGTGATCATTGGCACGGCGATTGCCTACCTGATTTTGCGTACCAGGCTGCCAGCGCGTCAGTGGCTGGACTGGGCATCGTCGATTGCGCTGGCCATTCCGGGTCTGGTGCTGGCCATTGGCTACCTGCGTATCTTCAAAGGCATGGAAGTGCCGTTCACCGACACGCCGCTGACTTCGACCTGGGTGCTGATCATGATTGCCTATGCGGTGCGTCGCCTGCCCTATGCTTTGCGGTCTTGCTATGCAGCGCTGCAGCAAGTACACATCTCGCTGGAAGAATCTGCCCAAAGCCTGGGGGCCAGCCGCCTGAGCACCATCCGGCGGATTGTGGTGCCGCTCATGGCGGGCGGCATTCTGGCGGGTTTTGTGACCAGCTTCATCACTGCGGCGGTGGAGCTGTCGGCCACCATCATGCTGACCACGACTGAATCGAACGCGCCCATGAGTTACGGCATTTACCTGTACATGCAAAGCATTTCAGGGCGCGGCCCAGGTGCGGCCCTTGGCGTGATCGCAGTGGTGGTGGTGGGGCTGGGTACCTTCTTGTCTTACTGGGTTGCCGAGCGCTCCAGTGCCCGCACCACCACCCGCCAGGCCACTTGAAAAAAAGAAAGCAAGCTATGTTGAAACC
>JBBRMH010000183.1:0-7112 GCA_038230935.1 Burkholderiales bacterium
CCTTGGTGACGTTGTAGCGCTCGGCCAGCACCGATACAGGTGCTGTATCTGCTGCAATCTCTGCTCTGGTACGCGGTGTGGTGCGCGCTTGGGGATGGACTTGGCTCACTGCACGGTCTCCTGTTTCATCGATTCAATGACACTTCGCAACACCGCCCGTGCCCGAAAGAGCGGCCAGCTGCGACGGGGCATATGATCACATGAAACTGGACAGCTAGTCTTCCTATTCCATCGATAAGGAAAGTGCAGCAAGCAAATAATTTGATACGAATGTAACCGTTTTGTATTGAAAACTCTTGCTCTATCCGTCTCGCATTTGCAACCAACTGCTGGTCTTGAACTGCAAATACCATGTAATTATCGATAGCTAAAGCAAGGCCTGCTTTCTGCCAGACGCAGTCGTCCATATGTTCACGCCTTTCATTGCACGCAACAACACCACAGTAGAAACCCGCCTACAGACAGCCTAAGCCCAGTTTGTTAAGGTCATTGGCCATGCAGATTTCAAATTTAAGTTTTTCCGAGGTGCAGGCTTTCAACCCGCAGGCAGTCATGGTTCAGACTAAAGTTTTGGCCTCTACCCGCGTTACGGCAACCCCGGCGATCACAGCCAATACAGCCCTCTTTCTGGACTTTGACGGCACACTGGTTGATCTGGCTGCCCAGCCCGACCTGGTGGTGGTGCCGCACGGCCTGATCAGCCTGCTGGCGCAACTGTCCGGGCAGCTCAATGGCGCACTGGCCATCGTGTCGGGCCGGTCGCTGGCGGACCTGGATGCTTACCTGGCTCCTTTGAAATTACCGTCTGCGGCAGAGCATGGCGCGGTACAACGCTTGGCCAATGGGCAGGCAACAGCTTCGGCGTCGCCCCCGCTGCACGACATTGTTCGCGTGGCCTCGGCCCTGGCGGCACAGCACGCCGGGCTTCGGGTAGAAGTCAAATCGCATGCGGTCGCTTTGCACTACCGGCACGCGCCTGAGCTGGAGTCGTTGTGTCTTGAGGCCATGGCCGAAGCGGTCAAGCGCACGCCAGGGCTTGAATTGCTTTGCGGCAAGTTTGTGCTGGACATCAAGCCAGCGGGCGTTACCAAAGGTACCGCCATAGAGCAGCTGATGCGCAAGGCGCCGTTCAAAGGCCGCATTCCCCTGTTTGCAGGCGACGACACCACCGACGAAGCCGGCTTTTCAGCCGTGCAATCGCTTGGCGGCGAGACCATCAAGATTGGCACGGGCACCAGCCTGGCGCACCACCGTTGTCCCGACCCGTTCACCTTTCGCCAATGGCTGCACGACAGCGCCACAGAACGCCAACGAACCCACGGATTAAAAGGACTTCAGACATGAGCTTTTTGGCTTCCGCACAAGTTGATACGCCAGACACCGCGCCTGCGCTCCCGCATCTCCAGCCACTCAACCCATCCGTGACCCAGCATCGCCCTGCAGGCAATTTCGCTGCGGTGGCGGAGCCTTCCCTGTCGATGGGTGTGATTGGCAACTGCGCGTTTAGCGCCCTGATTGACCAGCGTGGGCGCATTGTCTGGTGCTGCCTGCCGCGCTTTGATGGCGACCCGGTGTTCAACGCGCTGCTGGAGCCAGGGGGAGAAGGAAAGCCGACGCCCGGTGCGTTTGGCATTGAGATCGAAGACTTTGCCGAATCAAAACAGTGGTATGAACCGAACACGGCCGTGCTGCGCACCCAGCTGTTTGACAAGGCTGGTCAGTGTCTGGAAATGACAGATTTCGCGCCTCGGTTTTACAACCGCTCGCGGTCTTTCAGGCCCATGACGCTGGTGCGGCGCATTCGACCCATCAGCGGTGCGCCGCGCATCCGCGTGATGCTGGACGTGCGCTTCGACTGGGGCCGCCAGGAGCCCAGCGTGACGTATGGCAGCAACCACCTGCGTTTTGTGGGTGACAACCTGACCCTGCGCCTGAACACCGACGTGTCGATCTCGCACCTGCAGGCACGCCAGCCGTTTGTACTGACCCGTGAACACAACTTTATTCTCGGCGCTGATGAATCGCTGGAAGGCGGCATTGCCGATACGGCTCGGCTGTTTGAGCAGGAAACTGTCATGTACTGGCGCCAGTGGAGCCAGCGCCTGCACTTGCCGCTGGAGTGGCAGGACGCGGTGATTCGCGCGGCGATCACGCTCAAGCTTTCGGTGTTTGAAGACACCGGCGCGATTGTGGCCGCCATGACCACCAGCATCCCCGAAGCGCCGGGCAGCCAGCGCAACTGGGACTACCGTTTTTGCTGGCTGCGCGATGCGTTTTTTGTGGTGCGGGCGCTCAACAGCCTGTCTGAAGTCGGCACCATGGAGGACTACCTGCGCTGGCTGTCCAACGTGGTGGTGCAGTCCAAGGGCGGGCACATCCAGCCGCTGTTCGGTATCGGGCTGGAGCTGCAATTGCCCGAGTCCGTGATGGACCATTTGTCAGGCTACCGCAGCATGGGACCAGTGCGTGTTGGCAACCAGGCGCAGGAGCATTTCCAGCATGACGTGTACGGCAATGTGGTGCTGGGCGCTGCCCAGGCGTTTCATGACCACCGGCTGCTGCACCGTGCCGGACTGGCAGAGTTCATGCGCCTTGAAGAAGTGGGCGAGCAAGCCGTGCGCAATTACGACCAGCCGGACGCGGGCATGTGGGAGCTGCGCACCCGCGCCCGCGTACACACCTCGTCGGCGCTGATGTGCTGGGCTGCGTGTGACCGGCTGGGCAAAATTGCGGTGGTGCTCAAACAACCCGAGCACGCCGCGTACTGGCGAAACCATGCCGCCGTGATGCAGGCGCGCATTTTGCGCGAATCGTGGAGCGAAGAGCGCCAGGCCTTTGCCGAAAGCTTTGGCGGGTGCGATCTGGACGCCAGCGTGCTTTTGATGATTGAAGTCGGCTTTATCGACCCGAAAGACCCGCGCTTTATTGCCACCGTGGATGCACTGGAAAAACATTTGTGTGACGGCCCCTACATGCGCCGCTACGAAGCGCCCGATGATTTTGGCAAACCCGAAACGGCCTTCAATATTTGTACCTTCTGGCGCATCGACGCCCTGGCCCGCATTGGTCGCAAACAGCAGGCGCGCGAGATTTTTGAAACCATGCTGGCGGCGCGTAACCATGTTGGCCTGCTGTCAGAAGACACGCACCCGGTCACCGGCGAGATGTGGGGCAACTTTCCGCAAACGTATTCAATGGTCGGCATCATCAACGCAGCTGTGCGGCTGTCTGCACCGTGGGACAGCCAGATATGAGCCGACTTGTGGTGGTGTCCAACCGGGTGGCGGACCCGCGCAAGGCGGCAGCGGGTGGGCTGGCAGTGGCTTTGGGCGAGGCCTTGAACACGACGGGCGGCATGTGGTTTGGCTGGAGTGGCAAGACCATTGAGGGCGGCGCGCTGGGCGAAGGTGAGCTGCATATTCACCACGCCGGGGACGTGACGCTGGCCACGGTCGATCTGTCCGTCGAAGACCATGCCGGTTATTACCTGGGTTACAGCAACGGTGTGCTCTGGCCTGTGTTTCACTACCGGCTGGACCTGGCACGTTTTGATGCGGGGCTGATCACCGCTTACCGCCGCGTCAACCAATTGTTTGCGCGCAAGCTGATGCCGCTGCTCAAACCCGACGACACCATCTGGATTCATGATTACCACCTGATACCGATGGCCGCCGAGCTGCGTGCCATGGGGTGCGCCCACCGGATTGGTTTTTTCCTGCACATACCGTTGCCACCCCCCCAGGTGCTGGCGGCCATTCCGCAGCATGAATGGCTGATGCGGTCGCTGTTTGCCTATGACCTGGTCGGCTTTCAGACTGAAACAGATCTGCTGCATTTCTCGCGCTATGTGCAGGCCGAGGCCGGGGCAGTGGACCTGGACGGCAGCCGGTTTCGCGCCTTCAACCGGACGGTACGTGCCGGGGCTTTTCCGATTGGCATTGATGTCGATGAGTTTGCCGCGCTGACCCACGCCAAAGAAGGCCGGGATATGTATGAGCGCATGAAGGAGGAATATTCGCGCCGCAAGCTGCTGCTGGGAGTAGAGCGGCTGGACTATTCCAAGGGCCTGCCGCAGCGCATACGGGCATTTCGTACCCTGCTACAAAAGTACCCCGAGAACTTGAACAGCGCGACCCTGATCCAGATCGCCTCACCGAGCCGCGAAGACATGGGCACCTACACCGATTTGCTGCAGGAGCTGGAAAGCCTGTGCGGCGCCACCAACGGCGACTTTGGTGAACTCGACTGGATGCCTATCCGGTATATGCACCGCAACGTAGCACGTAAACGCCTGCCAGGCCTGTACCGCGCCGCCCGCGTGGCACTGGTTACGCCACTGCGCGACGGCATGAACCTGGTCGCCAAGGAATTCATTGCAGCACAAGATCCGGCCGACCCTGGCGTGCTGGTGTTGTCACGGTTTGCCGGGGCGGCCGAGCAGCTCGGCCATGCGCTGCTGGTGAACCCCTACGACACCGACGGCATGGCAGAAACCATCCAGCAGGCACTGCAAATGCCTCTGGAAGAACGCCAGGCCAGGCACCAGAACCTGTTGGCCAGCATCCGCAGGCATGACGTTCACTGGTGGCGAAAAAATTTTCTGGATGCCTTACGGGCCACCGATGCAGCCGACCAGCGCACGCATGCTACGCTGTCAATGTCTTCACGCGAAGTCTCGTAGCCCGGTCAAGACTAATTGCATTTACGGATGGATCGCCCATCGCAATCGTCGAAACGTGGAATCAGCCGTACGGATTGGCAATGCCCAGCCCGGCCAGAATGTCTGCTTCATAAGCTTCCATGGCTTCGGCATCCTGCACACTGGTTTCATGGTCCCAGCCCTGGGCATGCAGCGTGCCATGCACCAGCAGGTGCGCGTAATGGGCGCGCAGCGTCCGGTTGTTTTCCAGCGCTTCCTGAGCGACGACTGGTGCACACAGCACCAGATCAGCCGTGACGATGGGCTCCTGGGTGTAGTCAAAGGTCAGCACATTGGTGGCGTAGTCTTTTTGCCGGTAGTCACGGTTGAGCGCCTGGCCTTCTTCAAGACCGACGATGCGAACGGTGATTTCTGCGTCGCTGGCCAGCGCATGGCGAATCCAGCGCATGACGCTGTGGCGTGGCAAAGCAGCGCGGTGCAGGGCTTTCTCGGCGTCGTTCAGATCACCGAATTGCAACGACAGCGACAGCTGATTAAGAGCCATTTCGGCTCCTGGCGCTTGTTTTACGTGCGGGAGGCGCTATTGAATCAGTAGCATCGTCAAAAATATCTGCATCGCTGTTTGCACCCGCCGGGCCACTTCGTGTTTTGTCAACGCTGCTGGGTGTTTTGTCATACGCGTCCACGATGCGCGCGACCAGCGGGTGGCGCACCACGTCAGCAGTTGTCAAGCGCGTGATCGCAATGCCCTTGACGCGTTTGAGCACGCGCTCGGCATCGACCAGGCCGCTGAGCTGGGTGCGCGGCAGATCAACCTGACTCACGTCACCGGTGACCACGGCCTTGCTGCCAAAGCCGATACGGGTCAAAAACATCTTCATCTGCTCGGGCGTGGTGTTCTGGGCCTCGTCCAGAATCACAAACGCATGGTTGAGCGTGCGGCCACGCATGAAGGCCAGCGGCGCTATCTCGATCTGCTGGCGCTCAAAAGCTTTTTGCACACGCTCGAACCCCATCAACTCATGCAGCGCGTCGTACAGCGGGCGCAAATACGGGTCCACCTTTTGGCTCAAATCGCCCGGTAAAAACCCAAGCCGCTCGCCTGCTTCTACCGCCGGGCGAGTGAGCACAATTCGCTGCACCGCGCTGCGCTCCAGCGCATCCACGGCACAGGCCACCGCCAGATAGGTTTTGCCAGTGCCTGCCGGGCCAATGCCAAAAGTAATGTCGTGCGTGGCGATGTTTTCAAGGTAAGTGCCCTGATTGACGGTGCGGGCACGCAGGTCGGCGCGGCGGGTTGCCAGCACGGTCGTGCCATCAGGCGCTTTGCTCAGGGCCGTGTCGCCCGACATCATCAGTTGCACGGTTTCCTCAGGAATGGGCCGCTGCGCCATTTCATACAGCGCCTGCAGCACTTCAAGCGCCTGCGTGGCACGCGCCTTGGTGCCGTCGATCTTGAACTGCTCGAAGCGGTGTGCAATCGTCACATCCAGCCCCACTTCAATGCTGCGGATGTGCGCATCCATCGGGCCGCACAAATGGCCCATGCGCGTGTTATTGGGTGGCGTGAAGGTGTGACGGAGGATCAAAAGAGGGGTTTCCTTGACAGCGTGGACAACAAATCAGCTATTTTCTACCTATATTGAACGCCAGGGTGGCTGATAACATGGCCCATGGCAAGACGCACATGATAGGACGCACGTGATAGGACGCATCGCTGGCCTGCTGGCCGAAAAGAACCCCCCCGAAATCCTGGTGGACTGCAACGGCGTAGGCTACGACTTGCAGGTGCCCATGAGCACGTTTTACAACCTGCCCGGGCTGGGTGAAAAAGTCAGCCTGCTGACGCATTTTGTGGTGCGTGAAGACGCGCAAATACTCTACGGCTTTGGCAACGCCACCGAGCGTGCCGCGTTTCGCCAGCTCATCAAGATATCAGGTGTCGGCCCGCGTACTGCGCTCAGTGTGCTTAGTGGTATGAGCGTTGAAGACCTGGCCCAAGCCGTGACGGCGCAAGAGCCTGGCCGCATCATCAAGGTGCCCGGTATCGGCAAAAAGACCGCCGAGCGGCTGTTGCTGGAGCTCAAAGGCAAGCTGGGAGCTGACATGGGTGTGCATGTCAGCGTGGGTCATGACAGCCAGTCGGATATTTTGCAGGCGCTGGTGGCGCTGGGTTACAGCGACCGCGATGCGGCTCTGGCATTAAAAGCATTGCCAAAGGATATTGGGGTGTCTGACGGGATCAAATTTGCGTTGAAGGCGCTGGCGAAGTAACGAATAAAGGCGAAGACATGGCGACTCTTGAAGACATCCACAGGACTTACGCATTGACAACCGAGCGGAACTGTGGCCGTAGGCTGTCCTTGCCAGGAACAAAGCTCTTGATAAAGCTTGCAACGACTTCACAGAACAGTTCCCGCTTCCACTGGTAAGCATTGGCAAAAGTATCGCA
>JBBRMH010000184.1:0-7092 GCA_038230935.1 Burkholderiales bacterium
ATCTCGGCACCGATCTCGGCACCCCGCAGGGCAGCGGCGGTGTCGGTGGTGAAAAACGGATTGCCCGTACCGGCTGCAAAAATAACAACCTTGCCCTCTTCGAGGTACTGCAAAGCCTTCGGCCTGACATAAGGCTCAACAACACGCTCGATGCCGATGGCGGACATCACACGCGGCGTCAGCCCGGCCTTGTCCATGGTGTCACCCAAGGCCAGCGCGTTCATCACGGTGGCGAGCATGCCCATGTAGTCAGCGGTAGCACGGTCCATACCGACCGAGCCACCCGCCACACCCCGAAAAATATTGCCACCACCAATGACCACAGCCACCTGAACACCCATGCGCGTGATTTCGGCAATTTCTTCCACCATGCGCACAATCGTGGCCCGGTTGATGCCAAAGGCGTCATCACCCATCAAGGCCTCACCTGACAGTTTTAACAAGATTCGCTTGTAGGCTGGCATGTGAGGACTTTCTTTGGATAGGATGAATTTGAAGTTTAGCGGCCTTCCAGCTGAGCTGGATCATTCAAGCCGCTGGTATCGGCACCGCTTGGGCGGACGGGCTGGTCAGCCGGCCTTGGCGGCAGCGATTTGGGCAGCCACTTCAGCAGCGAAGTCATCGACCTTCTTCTCGATGCCTTCACCGACCACGTACAGCGTGAAGGATTTGACCGTGGTGGCTTTTTCCTTGAGCATCTGCTCGACGGTCTGCTTGTCGTTCTTGACAAAGGTCTGATTGTGCAGGCTGACCTCTTTGAGGTACTTCTGGACACCCCCTTCAATGCGCTTGGCCACGATTTCTGCAGACTGCACGGGCTTGCCAGCAGCGGTTGCCACATTGGCGTCTTCAGCCGCTTTGGCTGCAGCCACCGAGCGCTCACGGGCGACCAGTTCTGCAGGCACATCAGCGCTGGACAGCGACACTGGCTTCATGGCAGCGACATGCATGGCAACGTCTTTGGCAGCAGCTTCATCGCCGTCAAACTCCACCACCACGCCAATACGCGTGCCGTGCAGATACGATGCAAGCTGGCTGCTTGCAAAGCGCTGAAAGCGGCGCACTGACATGTTCTCGCCGATTTTGCCGATCAGGCCCTTGCGTACGTCTTCAACTGTCGGACCGAAACCATCAAGGCTCAGGGGCATACCGCCCACAGCGGCCACATCTGCCGGGTTGTTTTTGACGATGCCAACAGCGACAGCATCGGTGAACGCCAGAAAACTGTCGTTTTTGGTCACGAAGTCGGTTTCGCAGTTGATTTCAACCAAAGCGCCCACGCCGCCTTCAGTGTGGTAAGCGATCACGCCTTCAGCCGTGATGCGCGACGCTGCCTTGCCGGCCTTGTTGCCCAGCTTGACACGCAGGATTTCTTCGGCTTTTTCAAAGTTGCCTTCGGCTTCGGTGAGTGCTTTTTTGCACTCCATCATGGGAGCGTCGGTTTTGGCGCGCAACTCGGCGACCATGCTTGCAGTAATAGCCATTTTTATTTCTCCGATTGTTTTGATGATTGCGCAATTACCAGAGTGCTGCGCGTGTCAATTGAACGATTATTTAAAGATCCACTTGTGAAAAAGGGGCTACGCGAGCCCCTTTTTCGCGTCTGGTTCGTCTGCTTGACGACACCAGTCAGAAATACGCAGCTCAGGCAGCAGCGCCCTGCACTTCAACGAATTCATCCGAGCTCTCAGGCTGGACCATTTTCACAACGTCGTTGCCAGCGCTGGCACGGCCTTCAATGATGGCGTCAGCGATGCCGCGTGCGTACAACGCTACGGCTTTGGACGAGTCATCGTTGCCCGGAATCACGTAATCGATGCCGATAGGGGAATGGTTGGAATCCACCACGCCGATCAGCGGAATGCCCAGTTTTTTGGCTTCCAGAATCGCGATTTTATGAAAACCCACGTCAATCACAAAAATGGCATCTGGCAGTGCAGCCATGTCCTGAATGCCGCCGATGTCTTTTTCGAGCTTGTCAATTTCGCGCTTGAACGTCAGCTGTTCTTTTTTGCTGATGGTGTCCAGACCCGCTTCTTGCTGGGCCTTCATCTCTTTGAGGCGCTTGATCGAGGTTTTGACCGTTTTGAAATTGGTCAACATGCCACCCAGCCAGCGCTGGTCAACGAAAGGTACGCCAGCGCGCTTGGCTTCCATGGCGACGATTTCGCGGGCCTGGCGCTTGGTGCCGACCATCAGGATGTTGCCGCGGTTCGCAGACAGCTGCTTGGCGAACTTCATCGCGTCCTGGAACATCGGCAGTGATTTTTCCAGGTTGATAATGTGAATACGATTGCGATGGCCGAAAATGTACGGTGCCATCTTGGGGTCCCAGAAGCGGGTTTGGTGACCAAAATGAACGCCTGCTTCCAGCATTTCACGCATGCTAACTGACATAAGAATACTCCAAAAGGTTGTGTCTAAAATCAGCGCTTATCCCCACAAACCTGATTTAAATGGGTTTGTGGCGACACCTTGAATGGCTGATTTGCGATTGACTCTGCAATTCAAACGGCCTCAAAGCTGTCGTGACCTGCAAAGCCCATCGAGTATAACATCCTCGTCCTAACATGAACCACCCAATGCCACCTCATCCAGCTGTCACAACCGACGACATTCAAAGTACCCGCGAAGCGCTTCAGGTGGGGCGCACGAGCATCGAAGCGGTTCGGGAGCGCGCCGCTGCCATGGCTCAAAGCAGCGCGTGCCGCCACGTTTACATGCCGGGCAGCCTCGATACTCATGCGGTCAGTACGGCGGCTGCGTCTGGCGGTGCATTCCAGAGCCTTGCAGGCATTCCTGTGTCTGTCAAAGACCTGTTTGACATGGCCGGCCAGACCACCGCCGCTGGCTCGACCGTGCTGGCGCATGCGCCCGCAGCCGCCCAGGACTGCCCTGCGGTCGCGCGACTGCGGGCAGCTGGGGCAGTCGTCACAGGGCGCACCAACATGGTGGAATTCGCTTTCTCGGGGGTGGGTATCAACCCGCACTACGGCACGCCTGTCAACCCGGCTGACAGCCAGGTCGAGCGCATTCCCGGCGGCTCATCATCGGGGGCTGCCGTGTCGGTGGCCACAGGCGCTGCTTTTTTAGGTTTGGGCTCGGATACTGGCGGCTCCATTCGCATCCCGGCGGCGTTGTGCGGCATTGTTGGCTTTAAAAGCACAGCGCGCCTCGTGCCTACCCTGGGTGCCCTGCCCTTGTCCACCAGTCTGGACACGGTTTGCGCCATGACCCGCTCGGTGCGCGACGCTGTTCTGGCGCACGAGGTACTGGCGGCCTGTACCGTGACGCTGGCGCACAAACCGTTGGCAGCGCGCCGCCTGGCCGTTGCCCGGACCCAGATGCAGGACACGCTGGACAGCACCGTCGCGCAGGCTTTTGAGCGCGCATTGCAGCTGCTGCGCAATGCCGGTGCGCAAATTGAAGAAATAGCGCTTGAAGAGATCAACGAACTGGCAACCATCAACGCTACCGGCGGTTTGTCAGCGCCCGAGAGCTACGCCTGGCACCGCCAGCTGATCACTGCGCATGAAGCCGATTACGACCCCCGTGTCGCCCTGCGCATTTTGCGCGGTGCCCGCATGAGTGCTTTTGAGTACATCGACCTGCTGGCTGCACGCCGCCAGTGGATTGCCCGCATGGAAGTCCGACTGCAAGGCTTTGACGCTGTGCTGTCACCGACCGTGCCCATCGTCGCGCCCCCGATTGCCAGCGTGCTGTTTGACGATACCGAGTTTTTCAGGGTGAACGGGCTGTTACTGCGCAACACCGCAGTGGTTAACATGCTGGACGGCTGCGGCATTTCATTGCCCTGCCATACACCTGACCAATTGCCGGTGGGCCTGATGCTCTGGCACGCGGCCATGCACGACGACGCGCTGCTGGACACAGCGCTTCAGGTCGAAGCCGTGCTCCACCGCTCTGTCCACTGAACCAGTCTGGGCGCTATTAAAAAAATAGCTGGATGCCTTGGTCAATCCTGCCTTAAAGGCCTATTTAACCTACAAAAATATGCCTTCAAAATTTCCCTGTCTGCCCGTTATGCCGACAAACACTTTTTCAGGCGCAGCCGAATGAAGCTTGCCGTGATTGGCGCGGGCATCATCGGGATCACCACGGCTTACGAACTGGCGGTCGATGGCCATGAGGTCACTGTTTTTGAGCGCTGCAGCGCTGCTGCCGAAGAAACCAGTTTTGCCAATGCAGGTGTGGTGGCACCGGGCTATGTGACGCCTTGGGCCGCTCCTGGTATGCCTGGCAAGGTTTTCAGCTACCTCTTCAGCCGCCACGCGCCCGTCAAGATCAGCCTTCCGTTGTCGCGCAGCGAGCTGGCATGGATGTGGAAATGGCTCCAGGCCTGCAAGCTCCCCACATATCTCGTCAACCGCGCGCGCCTTCAGCGCCTGGCTTTTTACAGCCGCGAGCGACTGCACCAGCTGACAGAAGCCCTGCAACTCGACTATGAGCGCAGCGCGGGCTATATGGTGCTTTTGCGCAGTGACAAAGACCGCCAGATGGTTCAGCCCGGCTTGCAGGTGCTGCGCGATGCCGGTGTTGTTTTTAGCGAAATCACAGCCGACAAGGCGCGCAATATCGAGCCTGCCCTGAACCCTGACACACCCTTTGCGGGTGCCATCCATCTGCCAGACGATGAGGTCGCCAACTGCCGCCAGTTTGCCCTGCTCCTGAAAACCGAAGCCCAGCGCCTGGGCGTTAAATTTGAGTTCAATCGCACGGTAGCCCTTATAAATCCTGCCCAGCCAGCTAGCATTTCAATAGCAGGCGAAGCCACGCCTCGACGTTTTGACAGCGTTGTCATGTGTGCCGGCGTGGCCTCGGCCCAGCTGCTCAAGCCGCTGGGTCTGGCGATTCCGATGGTGGCGGTCTATGGCTACTCGATCAGCGCGCCGATTCGTGAGCCCCTGAATGCACCGCGCAGCGCCTTGATGGACGAGCGCTACAAAGTGGCGATCTCGCGCTTGGGCCAGCGGGTACGCGTGGCTGGCAGTGCAGAAATCGGTGGCTCGCTGGGTGACAAGCGTGCAGCGTCGATTCAAACCCTTTATAAAGTCCTGCACGACTGGTTTCCGGGTGCGGCGCAGCATGTCCATCTGGGCGCGCATGTCCAGGAATGGAAAGGTGCCCGCCCCATGCTGCCGGACGGCCCGCCCATCATCGGCCACAGCGGCATACCGGGGGTCTGGCTTAACCTGGGCCACGGCTCCAGCGGCTGGGCCCTGAGTTGCGGCAGCGCACGGGTGCTGGCAGACCTGATCGCGGGGAAGAATCCGGACATTGACATGGACGGTTTGGGTATCAGCCGCCTTGGCCTCAGGGCGGGCTGACAGGCATTCGTCGCACCATTTGTAAGCCTGTGCCGCAACACGGCACAGGAAATTCGGCACTGATTTTGAAAGTAATGCACGCATCACCATCTGTCTGCGGCAAATCGAGTGATCTACGCGCTAAAGTCATGTCAGCCGGGCACGTCGCCAGGCGATTACTTTTTGATTGGAATCACTATGGGCATGTTCAGTTTTATCAAGGAAGCCGGCGAAAAGCTTTTCGGTCACGGCGAGGCACAGGCGGCTCAGGTTGCGGTTGCTGCTGCGCCCACACCGGAAAATATCCAGGCGCTGAGCAAAGCAGCGGGCGATGCGATTGCCACCTACATCGGAACCATGAACCTGAATGTGGACGCGCTTGAGATTGCCTTTGACGCACCTACGGGCGTTGTCACCGTCAGCGGCGTGGCACCCGACCAGGCCACCAAGGAAAAGGTGCTGCTGTGCTGCGGCAATGTGGCATCCGTGCAAAGCGTCAACGACATGATGACGGTGGCCGTTGAAGAGCCGCAATCGCAGATGTACGTGGTGGTCAGCGGCGACAACCTGTCCAAAATCAGTAAACAGTTCTACGGCACGCCCAACAAATACACCCAGATTTTCGAGGCCAACAAGCCCATGCTGTCGCACCCCGACAAAATCTACCCAGGTCAGGTGCTGCGCATTCCGGCTGAGGCCTGATTTGTCTCGCCATGCTTTTCTGCCTGAAGCCATCTAGCGCTTCGTGAATGTGGGCGACTGCGTTGGCGCATGACTTCGTGCTGACCAACCAGTTGCCACAGACTGTGCGTGGTACTAGCCCAACACCATCAAGCCGATTTGCAGAATCAAAATCAGCACCAGTGCTGACAAGTCCACGCCACCAATCGCGGGGACCACGCGTCGCAGGGGGTTTAGGAGCGGCTCGGTCAAGCGGCCGAGCAAACTGTAGGCCGGTGAGCCGGGCTGCACCCAAGACAAAATCGCAAAACCAATCACCAGAATCATGGCGGTTTGCAGCGCGACGCGTATCAGCATCTTCACAGCAAAGAGCAGCACCGAAAGCAGGGCGGTCGGCCCAAACGCCGTCAGGTCGCCCATACCCGCAAGCAAACCAAGGAGCACCACCGCTATGAGCGCATAGCCTAGCGCCAAAATCGCTGCCGCGACCACACTCGCCCAGTCAATCCGCGACTGGGCCCAGGCCTTGGGCAAGACGCGCCTGAGCGGCTTGACGAGCCAGTCGGTCACCGCCATGACAAAACTGCCGGGTTGTGCCCGCATGTTCACGCGCAGGCCATTCATCCAGGCACGCAGCAAGGCAGCAGCGATCAGCACAAAGAAAAGCGTTTCCAGCAGGAAAGACAGAATCCGGATCAGCATAAATTCTCAGACATCCAAAAAAAAGACGGTCGGATCAACGGCGCGGTTTTTTACCCGGCTTGGCTCGTGCCTTGGCGGCGGCCTTCCCAGCTGCCTTGCCGGCTACCTTCTTCGCAGCTGCTTTGACGGCTTGAACCGGAGAAGACTGCACCCAACCGGAGCCTTGTTCAGTCCGGCTGGAGGTTTTCAAACCACCCTCTCCACGGCCACCAGTTCGCGCCTCACGCTGTTCTGAACGTTTGCCGCCGCTACGCGATGTGCCCCGCTCCAGCGCGGGCAGCTCGCTGGCATGGCCACCGGTCTTGTCTTTCATGGCACGCGAGGTGACCGCCAACAGTGCCTCGCCCTCATGCACCAGGCGAAAATCAATCTTGCGGCCATC
>JBBRMH010000185.1:0-6979 GCA_038230935.1 Burkholderiales bacterium
CCTGCAGGATTTGCTGATCAGCCAGCCTGATACGGGCGAGCAGGCGCTGGAGATTGTCGATTCACTGACCCGCTCTGGTGCGGTAGATTTGATCGTCATTGACTCGGTCGCGGCATTGACGCCAAAAGCTGAACTTGAAGGCGAAATGGGCGACTCACTGCCCGGTCTGCAAGCCCGTTTGATGAGCCAGGCCCTGCGCAAGCTGACGGCCACGATTAAAAAAGCCAACTGCATGGTGATTTTCATCAACCAGATCCGCATGAAGATTGGCGTGATGTTTGGCTCACCCGAAACCACGACAGGCGGCAATGCGCTGAAGTTTTACGCCTCGGTGCGGCTCGATATTCGCCGTATTGGTTCCATCAAGAAAGGCGAAGAAATCATCGGCAATGAAACCCGCGTGAAGGTGGTTAAAAACAAGGTGGCGTCGCCCTTCAAGACGGCGGAGTTCGACATTTTGTATGGCGAGGGCATCAGTCGGCTGGGCGAGGTGCTGGACCTGGGTGTGGCGGGCCATATCGTTGAAAAAGCCGGTGCCTGGTATGCGTTTAACGGCGAGAAAATCGGCCAGGGCCGCGACAACTCGCGTGAGTTCCTCAAGGAGAACCCTGAACTCGCCATCGAGATTGAAAACAAGGTGCGCGAGTCGCTGGGCATCCCGCCAGTGCAGGTCAACCCGGATGCGGCTGACAAAGCAGACAAGTCAGACAAAGCTGCCAAGCCAGAGAAAGCTGAAAAAGCAGTCAAGGCAGCCGCCTGAGGCAGGTTTTAGATGCCGAAAAGTGCTCCAGGGCAGGAAATACCTGCACTACCAGCTATTAAAAACGTAGCACTCGCAGCGACTGGCGGGTGCCTTCCTAGGTGACAACGACTTCACCTGCTGGCCGCACTGGCTTTGCCATCTCGCTCAAGGGCCGTGCCTTGCGCCTGCTGGCGGGCCGCGAGCATTCGCGCGTTGAACTGGAGCGCAAGCTCGCCGCGCATGCCTCCACCCCAGAGGCGCTGGCGCAGGTGCTCGACGACTTGCAGGCCAAAGACTTCATCAATCAGGCGCGCATGGTGGCGTCCGTCATCAACCGCAGGCAGGCCAAGCTGGGCGCGTCACGCATCAAGCGTGAGTTGCAGGACAAAGGCATTGATGCGCAGGAAGTTGTCCAGGCCATGGCGGGTTTGAAAGCCAGCGAGCTGGAGCGTGCCAGGGAGGTCTGGCGTAAAAAGTTTGACCGTAAAGGCGAGGCACCAACCAGCCCGGCCGACAAAGCCAGACAAATGCGGTTTTTGGCCGCGCGCGGTTTTTCTGGCGATACAGCCCGAAAAGTGGTGTCGGGTCCTGAACTGGATCCCTTGTAGCGCTTGTCTCTGCATGAACATGAAAAAACCGCCCCTGAGGCGGTTTTTTCATGAGGTTCTTTTTAATCAGGCGTCGCGCAGTCCCAGCATGAGTTGCATGTTCTGCACAGCTGCGCCACTGGCACCCTTGCCCAGATTGTCCAGCCGGGCGATCAGCACGGCGTGACGGTAGGCCTCGTTGCCAAATACCCAGAGTTCCATCTTGTTGGTGTTGTTCAAGGCCAGTGCATCCAGCCTGCCAGACGCTGCGCCAGCGGCCACCGTGACCCATTGACTGTCGGCGTAATGCAGGGCCAGCGCGTGTTCCAGCTGTGATCCGGTGGGTTTGCCGTGCAGCAAATCAAGGTGTAGCGGTAGCTGTACCAGCATGCCTTGCTCAAAGTTGCCGACTGACGGTATAAAAATAGGCCGTGCCTTCAGACCGGTGTAGCGCATGATTTCTGGCAGGTGCTTGTGCTCAAGACCCAGGCCATAAATTTCTGACAGAGGCGCCGATGCTGTCTGATAGGCCTGCATCATCTGTCGGCCACCGCCAGAGTAACCGGTCACAGCTGGCAGGCTCAGAGCCAGTTCAGGCGCTATGAACCCTGCATCTACCAGAGGGCGAATCAGCGCAATGGCACCGGTGGCGTAACAGCCGGGGTTGGCCACCCGCTCGGCTGTGGCCACTGCATCACGCTGTCCGGGGGCCAGTTCGGGAAAGCCGTAAACCCAGCCTGGGGTCGTGCGGTGCGCGGTCGATGCGTCAATGATTTTTGGCTTTCTGCCAGGCAGGCTGTCGATCATGGCGACCGATTCGCGGGCGGCATCGTCGTGCAGACACAAAATGACCATGTCCACACCGGCCATCAGGTCACGCTTGCTGGCGGCGTCTTTGCGCAGTTCAGGCGCAATGCTGACCAGCTCAATGTCAAGCATGGCCTGAAGCCGTTCGCGAATTTGCAAGCCCGTGGTGCCCGCTTCTCCATCAATAAAAATTTTGTGCATAAGCATTCTCCAGTAACCATCATCATCGGATTCGCCAGCCCGCCACTGACCTGCATGTAAGGTCCGTCAAAGGTTGGTGCAACGCAGCATGATACAGTTCTGCGTTGTCATATTTGTGACTGCTGACACGGCGTTTTGACGCTGGCGTGGGCTGTATCAAGCAGTTTCAGGCTTTCGCTCAAGGTGTTGTGGCTACCCCCCCCCCCTCATTACCGAATCCTGAAGGTTTTCCATGAAAATTCACGAGTACCAAGGCAAGGAAATCTTGCGTAATTTTGGTGTGCCTGTGCCGCGCGGTATTGCGGCGTTCACTGTGCAAGAGGCAGTCGAAGCTGCACAAAAACTGGGCGGTCCGGTGTGGGTGGTCAAAGCGCAAATTCATGCGGGCGGGCGTGGCAAGGGCGGTGGCGTCAAGGTCGCAAAGACCATTGAAGATGTCAAACGTATTGCGGGCGACATCCTCGGCATGCAGCTGGTCACGCACCAGACCGGCCCTGTTGGCCAAAAAGTCCGTCGTCTGTACATTGAAGACGGCGCTGATATCCAGAAGGAATACTACATTTCTCTGGTAACCGACCGGGCCACGCAAAAAGTCGCTTTCATCGCGTCAAGCGAAGGCGGCATGGACATTGAAGAAGTCGCGCATTCCACACCTGAAAAAATCATCACCGAGTACATCGACCCGCTGACTGGCCTGGGTGCCGGGCAAGCTGCCAAAATCGCCAACGCGATAGGTCTGCCTGCAGAGTCCACCGCCCAGGCCGTGGACATCTTCCAGAAGCTCTACAAGTGCTACATGGAAACCGACGCGTCGCTGGTCGAAATCAATCCACTCAACCGTGACAGCAAAAACCAGCTGATGGCGCTGGACGCCAAGTTCAACTTTGACCCGAACGCGCTGTTTCGTCACGCCGATATCGTCGCTTTTCGCGACCTCGACGAAGAAGACCCGGCTGAAGTTGAAGCGTCCAAGTTTGACCTCGCCTACATCTCGCTGGACGGCAACATTGGTTGCCTGGTCAACGGCGCGGGTCTGGCCATGGCCACGATGGACACCATCAAGCTGTTTGGCGGCGAGCCTGCCAACTTTCTGGACGTGGGCGGCGGCGCCACGGCTGAAAAAGTGACCGAAGCTTTCAAAATCATGCTGAAAAACCCGGATGTCAAAGGCATTCTGGTCAATATTTTTGGCGGCATCATGAAATGCGACACGATTGCGGACGGCGTGATTGCTGCCTGCAAGGCGGTAAACCTGTCGGTGCCACTGGTGGTGCGCATGAAGGGCACCAACGAAGACCTGGGCAAGAAGATGCTGGCCGAATCCGGCCTGCCCATCATCGCTGCAGACACCATGGCTGAAGCCGCGACCAAAATCGTTGCCGCAGTCAAGTAATTAAAACCTTCAACGCAGAGACGCAGAGAACTCAGAGTAAGACGAGAGATACAAAAATGAAACTTTTATTTGAAGCTCCTCTGTGGCTCTCTGCGTCCTCTGCGTTGAAATGACTTAAAAGGATTTCAAATGTCTATCTACATCAACAAAAACACCAAAGTCATCACACAGGGTATCACCGGCAAAACCGGTCAGTTCCACACCCGCATGTGCCGCGACTACGCCAACGGCAAAGAAGCCTTTGTGGCGGGCGTGAACCCGAAAAAAGCTGGCGAAGACTTCGAGGGTATTCCGATTTTTGCGAATGTTACCGAAGCAGCCAAAGCCACGGGCGCCACGGTATCGGTGATTTATGTGCCACCTGCAGGCGCGGCAGCTGCGATCTGGGAAGCGGTAGAAGCCAACCTTGATCTGGCAATTTGCATCACCGAAGGCATTCCGGTGCGCGACATGCTGGAAATCCGCAACCGCATGAAGGCGAAAGAAGCGGCTGGCGGCAAGAAAACACTGTTGCTTGGCCCCAACTGCCCCGGCCTGATCACCCCTGAAGAAATCAAGATCGGCATCATGCCGGGCCATATTCACCGCAAGGGCCGTATTGGTGTGGTCAGCCGCTCTGGCACGCTGACTTATGAAGCTGTGGCGCAACTCACTGAAATCGGTTTGGGCCAGTCCACAGCGGTCGGTATTGGTGGTGACCCGATCAACGGTTTGAAGCACATCGACGTGATGCGCGCTTTCAATGACGATCCTGACACCGACGCCGTGATCATGATTGGTGAAATTGGTGGCCCGGACGAAGCCGAGGCTGCTGTCTGGTGCAAAGCCCACATGAAAAAACCCATCGTCGGCTTTATCGCTGGCGTGACGGCACCTGCTGGCAAGCGCATGGGTCACGCTGGCGCACTGATTTCCGGCGGTGCCGACACGGCAGATGCGAAGCTTGAAATCATGGAGGCTTGCGGTTTCACGGTGACCCGCAACCCGTCAGAGATGGCCAAGTTGCTCAAAGCGCTGTTGTAAGTAAGCATTAATACGAATTCCGGTCTTGCCGGGTCGTCTGTAAACTGAAAGGAATTTGAAAGAAAGCGCTGTTCAGCGCTTTTTTTTATTCTCAATAACGGAGCCGCCATGATTTTCGGACTAGACCTCGCATCCCCTTTGTTCTGGAGCGCCTTTGGCTCCATTGTGCTGGCCAACATTGTGCTGTCGGGTGACAACGCTGTGGTGATCGCCATGGCGGCACGCACCCTCAAGCCGGAGCAGCGCGGCAAAGCGATTTTTTGGGGCAGTGCTGCTGCCATCGTGATGCGGATCATCCTGACCATCGTCGCCATACAGCTGCTGAGCCTGCCTTATCTGAAAATCGTCGGTGCCATCCTGCTGGTTTATATCGGCGTGGACTTGCTCAAGGGTGAAGACGATGAAGGGGGCGAAGGCAAAGAGATCAACGGCATGCTGGCCGCCATACGCACCATTCTGATTGCGGACCTGGTCATGAGCCTGGACAACGTGCTGGCCGTGGCGGCGGCTGCCAAAGGCGATCTTGCGCTGCTGGTGCTGGGGCTGCTGGTCAGTATCCCCCTGATTATTTTCGGTGCAACCCTGCTGACCAAGGTGATGGAGCGTTTCCCCATCATCATCACGATTGGTGCGGCCTTGCTGGGTTTTCTGGCCGGTGAAATGCTTCTGACTGACCCGGCTGTTACGACCCAATTCGGGTCTGTGAGCGAGCATACGGTCACATTTGGCGGCGTACTGGGCGCTGTTCTTGTGGTCGGGCTGGGAACTTACCTGACCAGGCGTCAAAAAAAGTAAGGTCAGGGGCTGTCTCCTGACGGCCCTGCAGGCCGCAGCCAGGCAAGCGGAGCGATGTTTGGCAGCCATCAGAATCTCAATGGCAGTGAAAAGGGTCTGATTGCAGCCGAAAGTCTGTGAGTTGTGAAAAAGTCACTTGTCGCGCCACATCCTGTCTGTTAATGTCCACTTCCGGTGTATTTTTCACCTTCCGGCGGCAGACCGGGCACCCGTTGCAGAACCAGCTCCATCAAATGGGGGATGCTTCTGGCGGGTTGGCTGACGGATCAAAGCACATCAAATCAGGACATCAGGGACGTGGCCAAATCATCCAACGGTCGGGGTAACAGCATCCAGTTCTGGCGTGCTGACTGGTTCGTTGGCGTTTTAGTGGTGCTGGCTGTTCTTTTTCTGCAAGGACTGACTGATTTTTTTGGCACGCTGGAGCGTCGTTATTACGATTACGCCAGTACCGAAACCACGCGAAAGCCTTCAGACCGTATTGCCATCATTGCGATTGACGACCAGAGTATTGCCAATATTGGCCGGTGGCCCTGGCCGCGCGACGTTCATGCGCAGCTGATTGACCAGCTGTTAGCTGCCAAAGTAAAAGCCATTGCGCACACGGCCTTCTTTTTTGAGCCACAAACGGATCGCGGCCTGGACTACATCCGAAAAATGAAGGCACTTCTGGCGACGCTACCGCCTTCTGATGGCAGCAGCGGCCAGAACGGCCTTCAGGAGCAGCTTTCCAGAGTCATCGCTGATGCCGAGGTGGCCCTTGACACCGATGCGAAGCTGGCTGCCAGTATGGCCAGGGCAGGCAACGTGATCGTGCCTTCGTTTTACACCTTGGGCACACCGCAAGGGCGCCCTGACAATCCGCTGCCAGCTTATGCGCTCAAAAGCGCCGTAGATGATGTCAATAATTTTTCTTTTCCAGCCACAAGGGGGCAGCAGCCCATCGACATGATCGGCATGGCAGCTGCAGGCGTCGCGCATCTGAACCAGCTGCCGGATGTCGATGGTGCTATCAGGCACGAGATATTGCTGGTCAACTACTTTGGCAAAGCCGTGCCATCCATGAGCCTTCTGACAGCTGCGAAAAGTCTGAATCTCAACGCCGCTGACATCAAGCTAAAACCGGGCGAGTCCGTACAAATTGGCAATCTGGTGATCAAAACCGATGAGTCAGCGCTGATGCTCCCGCAGTTTTACAAAAGCCGGGAAGGCCGTTCGTCCTTTCCCGTAGATTCGTTCTATGACGTGATCTCCGGCAAGATTCCAGTGGCCAAGTACACCGACAAAATTGTGATCATCGGCGGGACGGCTATGGGCGTCGGTGCACTTTTCCAGACACCTGCGGGGCCTGGTCTTTCACCCGCCGAGTTGATGGCGCACATCACTTCCAGTATTTTGAGCGAGCACTTTATTGTGCAACCCGAATGGGGA
>JBBRMH010000186.1:0-6926 GCA_038230935.1 Burkholderiales bacterium
TACCATGGTACGGCCAACGTCCTGAAGCATCTTTTCGCCAAATGGGGCGTGACAGCTTCGTTTATCGACATGACGAATCTGGACAACGTGCGCCAGGCCGTGACCCCGCAAACAAAAATCATCTGGATCGAAACGCCGTCCAATCCCCTGCTGCAATGCGTTGACATCGCTGCCATTGCCGCGATTGCCCATGAACATGGCGCGCGCGCCATTGCAGACAACACGTTTGCCAGCCCGGTGCTGCAACAGCCGCTGGCGCTGGGTTGCGATATGGTGATGCACGCCACCACCAAGTACCTGGGCGGGCGCAGCGATGTGCTGGGTGGGGCCGTGGTGTCGCGGCTGGACGACGCGCATTTTGCTGCGTTGCGCACCGCGCAGCTTTTTGGCGGTGCGGTACCTTCGCCGTTTGACTGCTGGCTGGTGATGCGCAGCCTGCCGACCCTGCCTTACCGCATGCAGGCGCACTGCGCCAACGCCCAGAAGGTGGCTGAATTTTTGCAGCAGCATGACAAGGTGAGCGTGGTGCATTACCCCGGCTTGGCCGGCAACGCTTTTCACGCCATTGCCAGCAAGCAGATGTCCGGCTTCGGCGGCATGCTCTCGTTTGAAGTCAAGGGCGGTAAAGATTCGGCCATGGCGCTGGCGGCGAACGTCGAAATTTTCACCCGTGCCACCAGCTTGGGCGGTGTCGAAAGTCTGATCGAACACCGCGCCTCCATCGAAGGGCCTGAAAGCAAGACACCCCAAGGCTTGCTGCGGGTCTCAGTCGGTCTGGAAAACGCGGGTGACCTGATCGACGATCTGAGTTCGGCGCTCGCGCACTGCGCTTGAATCTACGGCCATCAAGCTGCCACGCTGGTCGTGGCAGTCCGCTTGCCTAGCACCCACAGGGCACTTGCAGCACGTTCTGCAACTATTGAGGAATCAATCATGACTGAATCAGTCGCTGAAATCGCGGAGCGTTACCAGGCCTATATGGTAGATATGCGCCGCCAGATGCACAGCCGCCCTGAGCTGTCGTTTGAAGAGCAAAGTACCTCACAACTGGTGCAAGCCGAGCTGAACAAGCTGGGTATTCCCTTTGAGCTTGCAGGTGACTACGGTATTGTGGCCACCATTGAGGGCCAAAACCAGCACCAGATGGTGGCCTTGCGTGCCGATATGGACGCCCTGCCGATTCATGAAAACAACCCTCATCTGCTCTATTGCTCCAAAACACCCGGTGTGATGCACGCCTGCGGCCATGATGGCCACGTCGCCATGCTGCTGGGCGCGGCGCAGGTTTTTCGGCATGTCAAACACCGCATGAACGGGACGGTGAAGCTCTGCTTTCAACAAGCCGAAGAGCGTGGTGGTGGCACGGCAGACATATTGAAAATTCTGGCTCCGTTTCCGGTCAAAAGCGCCTTCGCCATTCACCTGTGGTCGGAAATTGAAACTGGCAAGTTCTCCGTGCAGGCCGGGCCGCGCATGGCAGCGGGCGACAATTTTGAAGTGGTGATTGAAGGGGTCGGCTGTCATGGTGCAACGCCGCACCGGGGCGTGGACCCGATTGTGGTGGCGTCGGCCATTGTGATGAATGTCTCGCACCTGATCTCGCGGGAGATTGACCCGACACATGCGGCTGCACTGACATTTGGCAAGTTTCAAAGCGGTGAAGCAGGTAACGTGATTCCTGACAAGGCGGTGCTGGCCGGAACGCTCAGAACCACAGAAAAAGCAGACCAGATGCATTTGCAGGCAGCATTGCGCCGGGTGGTGCAAAGCACTGCAGATGCCTTCAGGGCCAGGGCTGGTGTGAGCATCAAACGCGGTGGCCCCCTGCTTTTCAACGAGGCGCACAGCAGCACCATTGCCGCACAAACAGTGGCTGAATTGTTTGGGGCGGGCGAGCTGATTGCATTTGCGCCGCTGATGGTGTCTGAAAATTTCGGGGATTTCCTGGAGGCGTACCCAGGCATGATGGCATTGGTCGGTGCGCGCAATGAAAGCAAAGGCGCCTGCTTTGCACACCATCACCCCCAGTTCAATATTGACGAGGATGTGCTGTTCAAAGGGGCCGCGCTGCATGTCGGCTATACGCTGAACTGCCTGGCAGGCCTGTAGCCGCTTGCCGGCGACTTGCATCACCCAAGAACCCTAGCGCCCAGGCAGTGGCAGCGCCGTCTTGTAGCGAACCTGCTTGAGCGCAAAGCTGGAGCGAATTTTTTCGATGCCCGGAATCGGCGTGAGTTGCTCCAGAATGAATTTCTCAAGCGCAGCGATGTCAGCTATAGCCACGCGTATCAAGTAGTCGCTGTCGCCCGTCATCAAATAGCACTCCATCACCTCGTCGTGCTCGGCAATACGGCGCTCAAACTCTGCCAGCGAGTCCTTGTTTTGCGACCGCAGGCTAATCGAGATAAACACACTCAAACCCAGGCCCAGCGCCTGCGCGTTGGCAATCGCCACATAGCGGTCAATGACGCGCGCAGCCTCCAGTGCCTTGACTCTGGCCAGGCACGGCGACGGGCTCAGGTGCACACGGCGGGCCAGTTCGACATTCGACAGCGAGCCATCGCGCTGGAGCTCGTTCAGAATTTTCAAATCGACACTGTCCAGGTGATGGCGGTTGACAAGCTGCATATATCGTTAAATGAGTCATAAAAAGCGTTTTATGCTGCAAAAACAGTTTTCGCATTATTTTAAAGCAGCACCTTTTGCGAAATAGTGCGTAAAGTCACAACCTATGAATCCAGACTACTCTCATCCCCCGGCCGACCAGCAAGACCCCGACCCGCAGGAAACTGCCGAATGGCTGGAAGCCTTTGAGGCACTGGTGGTGAGCCAGGGCCCGGCCCGCGCCAGGCAGATACTGGACGGCTTGAGCCGCAGCGCCAGAGCGCAGCGCATTGGCTGGACGCCAGAGTTGTGTACACCCTACGTCAACACCATCCACGTCGATGAACAGCCGGTATTTCCCGGTGATCTGGCGATTGAAGAGCGCATTGCGGCCCTGATGCGCTGGAACGCACTGGCCATGGTGGTGCGCGCCAACCAGGCTGAAACAGGCGGCTCCAGCGAACTGGGTGGGCATATCGCCAGCTACGCCAGCGCAGCCGATTTGTTTGAGACCGGCTTTAACCATTTCTTCAAGGCGCGTGTTGGGCTGGGCGACGGCCAGCACCGGGGTGACCTGGTGTTTTTTCAGCCGCACAGCGCGCCCGGCGTGTATGCACGGGCGTACCTTGAGGGCCGTCTGAGTGAGACTGATCTGAAGCATTACCGACAGGAGCTGACGGCCAGCAGCAACGGGGCGCAAGGCCTGTGCAGCTACCCGCACCCGTATTTGATGCCGGATTTCTGGCAGTTCCCCACTGGTTCAATGGGCATTGGCCCGATCAGCTCGATCTACCACGCGCGATTTATGCGTTACCTGACGCACCGCAGGCTGCTGGACTGCAGCGGCAGAAAAGTCTGGGGCGTGTTTGGTGATGGCGAGATGGACGAGCCCGAATCCATGAGCGCCCTCACCCTGGCCGCACGTGAGGGCCTGGACAACCTGGTCTGGGTCGTCAACTGCAACCTGCAGCGGCTTGATGGCCCGGTGCGCGGCAATGGCCGCATCATTGACGAGCTTGAAAAGCTGTTTGCCGGGGCCGGCTGGAACGTCATCAAACTGGTCTGGGGCAGCGACTGGGATGGGCTGTTTGCCCGCGACGTGACAGGCGCACTGGCCAAAGCGTTTGCCACCACAGTCGATGGCCAGATGCAGACCTTTGCCGCCAAAGACGGGCGCTTTAACCGCGATACCTTTTTTGGCCAGAACCCCGAACTCGCCCGGCTGGCACAGGGCATGACCGATGAGCAGATTGACCGCCTCAAGCGCGGCGGCCATGACCTGGTCAAAATCCACGCCGCCTATGCGGCAGCCGCTAGCCACAAAGGCCGGCCTACCGTGATTCTGGCGCATACCAAAAAGGGCTACGGCATGGGTAGTGCCGGTCAGGGCAAGATGACCACGCATTCGCAGAAGAAGTTTGACGAAACCGATCTGATCGGCTTTAGAAACCGCTTTAATTTGCCCTTGACGGACGAGCAAGCCACGCAGATTGATTTTTACAAACCCGATGCCAGCAGCCCTGAAATGCAGTACATGCATGCCCGGCGTGTGGCACTCGGCGGGTATTTGCCCAGGCGCGAGGTCACGGCTGATATCGTCAACATTCCTGCCCTGACGTCGTATGCCGCGTTTGCCTTAGCTGCCAACGGCAAGGAAATGAGCACCACCATGGCGTTTGTGCGCATGCTGGGCGGATTATTGAAAGACGTGGCGCTGGGCCCAAAAATTGTGCCGATTGTGGCGGACGAGGCGCGCACCTTTGGCATGGCCAATCTGTTCAAGCAGGTCGGCATCTACTCCAGCGTGGGCCAGCGTTATGCCCCGGAAGACATCGGCTCGGTGCTGAGTTACCGTGAAGCGATGGACGGGCAAATTCTGGAAGAAGGTATTTCAGAAGCCGGTGCCCTGGCCAGCTGGACGGCCGCCGCCACCAGCTACAGCGTGCATGGCCTGGCGATGCTGCCGTTTTATATCTATTACTCGATGTTCGGCTTTCAACGGGTGGGCGACCAGATCTGGGCGGCGGCTGACCAGCGGGCGCGCGGCTTTTTGCTGGGGGCCACGTCGGGCCGGACCACGCTGAGCGGCGAGGGCCTGCAGCACCAGGACGGTACCAGCCACCTGATTGCGGCAACGATACCGAATTGCAAGGCTTATGACCCGGCTTTTGCCTGCGAGCTGGCCGTCATTATTGACCACGGCATGCGCGAGATGATGGTGGCGCAGTGTGACATTTTTTACTACGTTACGATGATGAACGAGAACTATGCCCAGCCTGACTTGCGGCCAGGCTCCGAAGGCGACATGATTCGTGGTTGCTATTTATTTGATAGCTACCTGCCCATAGAAAACGTGGGCCAACGGCCAGAAACGCTTAAAAACGTCACACTGATGGGCTCCGGGGCCATCCTGAAGGAGGTCATCAAGGCAGCGCAGCAGCTGGCCGTGCTGGGCATTCATGCCACGGTTTTCAGCGTGACCAGCTGGAGTGAGCTGGCGCGCGATGGTGCAGCCAGCCAGCAGCTGGCGCTCACCGGGCAAGACGCTGACCAGCCGTTCATTGAAGCGCTGCTCTCAGGCAGCAACGGTCCGGTGATTGCCGCCAGCGACTATGTGCGTGCCGTGCCTGAAAGCATCCGGGCTTTCGTGCCCCAGGGCCGCAGTTATCTGACACTGGGCACCGATGGCTTTGGGCGCAGTGACACGCGAGCCGCACTGCGGCAGTTTTTCGGGGTCGATGCGGCCAGCATTGTCAATGCCGCGCTGCACCAGTTAAACGCTGCCTGATCAGTTGCCTGTAAGTCGTAAAAAAGCCCCCGTGCAGTGGTTCTGCACGGGGGCTTTTTAACTCAAAACGGCAAAGCCTTGACGGCCTGCGGCTGGATTACTTTGGCAACAGCACTTTATCGACCACGTGAATCACGCCGTTGGACTGGTACACGTCAGCAATCGTGACTTTGGCAGAGCCGCCTTTTTCGTCGGTGATGGTCACGCCGCCCATGGTAGCCATGGCCGTCAGATTGCCACCGGCCACAGTTTTCAACGTGGCCTTGCCACCACCGTCTGCAATCGCTTTGGTCAATGCTGCGGCGTCCATCTTGCCGGCCACCACGTGATAAGTCAGGATACCGGCGAGCGTGGCCTTGTTTTCAGGCTTGAGCAGGGTGTCCACCGTACCGGCGGGCAGTGCTGCAAACGCTGCGTTGGTGGGTGCGAAAACCGTGAACGGGCCAGCACTTTTCAGGGTATCGACCAGGCCAGCGGCCTTGACGGCGGCGACCAGCGTGGTGTGGTCTTTGGAGTTGACAGCGTTGTCAATGATGTCTTTGGAAGCGAGCATCGGCGCGCCGCCGACCATGACCTGTGCAAAAGAAGACGCTGCGCCAAGGCCCAGCATGACAGCCATCGTGACAGCAGCGAATTTGCGGGAGATTTTCATGTGAAGTCCTGTGAAGTTGGAATGAATGAGCAGTTAAACAAAAGCCGAAATCGATGTAGATTCAAGCGGCTGTTATGAATACGCCAGAGTCTGCCCACCAGATTCACCACAGGTCATGAAACATCAATTTGATGCGGCAGATTTTGTAACGCCCTGTAGCAAAGCCCTTATGGCCTGCGGGTACAAAAGATGTTCCTGGCTCAGCACGCGGGCAGCCAAACTGACCGCGCTGTCCGACGCCAGCACCGGCACCACCGCTTGCGCCAGAATCTCGCCATGGTCAAGTTCAGGGGTGACCCGATGCACCGTGGCACCGGCCAGCTTGCAGCCTGCGTCGATAGCGCGCTGATGCGTGTTCAGGCCCGTGAAAGCCGGTAACAGGGACGGGTGAATGTTGACCAGACGCCCCGCATAGTGCGCCACAAAGCCAGGCGTCAGGATGCGCATAAAACCCGCCAGCACCACCAGTGTGGGCTGGTAGCCGTTAATGCAGCGCTGCAGCGCGGCGTCAAAAGCTTCGCGCGACGCGTATTGCCGATGGTCCACCACCGCCGTGGCCAGCCCCATACTGTTCGCTGTCACCAGCCCCTCAGCGGCAGGCCGGTTGCTGATGACGGCTGCCACGCGGGCGTGGATGGTTTGCGTCCACTGCTCTTTTTGTGCGGCTATGGCGATAGCAGCCATATTCGATCCGCTTCCTGAGATCAAAATAACGATGTTTTTTTCAACTGTTTGCATAGCCCACAGGACTTACGCATTGACAACCGAGCGGAACTGTGGCCGTAGGCTGTCCTTGCCAGGAACAAAGCTCTTGATAAAGCTTGCAACGACTTCACAGAACAGTTCCCGCTTCCACTGGTAAGCATTGGCAAAAGTATCGCA
>JBBRMH010000187.1:0-6836 GCA_038230935.1 Burkholderiales bacterium
AATTTCAGACGGCGTGGCAAACGGGGAAATTTGAGTGACGGTGTGGTCGCATATTGTCAGCGCGGAACCTTGATTTCCCCAGATTGGATACCCTTTGCCAAGTGCTCCAGCAGCTTGGCAAAGCGATACAGACCGGGGTGAGACTCGCAAAGCGCGTTCATCTCGCCTTTGTCCACCGACTGCATCAATTGACGAAAAAGCTCCATGTACGGTGCCATGCGGCCCAGCATATCCAATGGGGAATCGACCCCTTGACCTTCAAACTCACGAACTTTGGCATCCAGCAATTGGGCGATGGCGAGCCGCTGCGCGCGATCTTTGTCTTTTGGAGCCTGGGCTCCACTTGGAGTCAACTCCATTGGGTCTTGCTTGAGATCGAGGTATTCCATGCTGTCGCGGCACACCCACGTTAACAAAGCATTGGGTGCTTGAATTTGCCTTTGGAATGTTCTGACCGCTCCCTGGTACTGTACGTCGTTGGTTCGAGATTTTTGCAGACGGGGCCAATAATCCTGCAGCACTGTTAGATTGTTTGCCCCAAACTCAGCACGAAAAGCAGTGACGGTCGTGTCTGGTCCGATGGCAAGGAAAAAGTACTCCTTGCTGGCCAACATTTTGGACAGGACCGCGTTGACCAGCGGGTTGCTCGGGTTGAGCAGAACATCGTAGGTAGCGAAGCCATAGAACTCAAAGGAAAAATGCACTACTTCATAGTCTGCGTTGCCCACCAAGGTGTGGCCGAAATTGAATCCCAAGGCCAGCACTTCCTGCGGCAGGGCTTGGGGCGGGCGCAGTGCCATGAGTCCCAGCGCTTCTTGATGTTCCTCTATCATGCCAAGCGCAAAGCAGGGGGCCTTTGCCGCCAAAAAGTCGTTAGCAAACTGTCGGTTGACCGTCAGCCGGGGAAGTAGATGCTGGACATTCATGGATAGAGCCATTCAATTGCTTGCAAAGTTTAAGCCCAGTTGATTTCCGCCAGGATGGCATCCAAGTCAATCGGCATGCCCTTGTCACGGAATGCGTAATGCCCCAGAAAATGCAGGTGCTGCCACGCCGCCGGGGAGATGCGCCGCAGATTGTCTAAGGCTTTGTCATTACCGGCTGTCAAACTGCGACTCAGCAGGCCTGACAACAGCAAGGAGTTGTAGGCGATCACTACGTTTGCGATAAGACGGCCACAGTGGTTGCTGACTGCCACATCCAGGTCTGTGCGCCCGGTCAGTTCCTTTTTGCCGTTCACCTGCGCGATGGTGGAACGCAGCTGGTGGTAGGACTCAATGCGGTTTTCAGAGCGGTGGACATCACGCTGCAATTGGGGGTCGCGCAGATAACGCAGCGTGTAAATGCTGCGAATCAGTTTGTCATATTCAAAGATGGCCTTGCGTGTGCGGTGATGCCCGGACAGGGTGCAGATTTTGCGCATCAACACGCTTTGGCTCATCTCCTTGAGAGCCAGCGTAGCAGCAATCTGGTCCATGTTGGCCTTCTCGGAGGTAATTAGGTTACGGTCAATTTGACCCACAGGCTGTATGAGGAAGCCAGCGTATTCCTCCTGTCCAGCGCCACCGTAGAGGTGTCTCAACTGGGCATGCAAATTGGTGAAACGCGGGGCCAAGTTCATCCCAAACCAGTGCAGGATGGCAAAATTGGCCATATTGATGCTGTGCATGTCGCCGGTAATCGTGGTGGGCACGATGTCGGACGTGTTGTTGTAGCAGATGTCAAACACCCAGTAGCTTTCATGCTGGTTGGCCCCGAGCATCTCAGTTTGCAGGGCCACATGGTTTGCCAGCAAGGTGTAGGCGACGACGCCACGGTCTTTGCCGAAATATTTGCGCGAGTGGCGTGCCTTGAGTGTCGGGGTGGCGGCCGCAAATTTCTGCCCGTCAACGCTGCCGTAGAGTACATCCATGTCGATGGAGTAATACGGAAAAATGGGTAGCGTGGCGATGAAGTTGCTGACTTTGTTATTCGCCTCAATCAACGTTGCCGGGCGCAAATGCTGTTGATGTGTGACCTCCAGGACGTGGTACGGGATGTCGCAAGTTTCGGCCATTTTGAAGTTACCGTGGTTCATGGCCTGGGCAATAATCACTGCCATCAAACTGTCTTCGTCGGCGATCTTTTTGGCGTAGCGTGGCTGCAATGGGGTCAGAGCTGACAGGAAGTGGCTCCTGCCATTCACGAACCGGAAGACATCGGCAATGTCGCGGGCCTGGAGCGTGGCATAGAAGTCCTTTTGCAGCTGCTTGTCCTTGTCGGCCTTGTGACGGTGCCAGATGAGCGTTTTCTTGTCTGCATCAAAGTCCAGATGTTTGAGCTTGCCGGCACGCAACTCCTCATCGAACGCGCGCCACTGTGCATCGAGTTCAGCGAAAAGTGTGTCCAGTGTTTCATCAACCGGCTTGCGCAGCCATGGAACGTCGAGCGCCTGGAGCGCTTCGGACTTGGCCTCCATGGACGTCAGATCATCTGAAAACCGCCTGTGCTGCACGCTGTCGTCAAGATAAATATCGCCTGCATCGAGGCGTTTGCGCAGTTGCCGGTACACCAAGAACTCGTACCGATCGCCATGCAGGCCGATGGGCTTGCCGTCCTGGTCAAAGGTTAGCAAGAAGTCGCGTAGACGTTTGGGAAGTGTTCCTGGTGGCACATCAGAGTGCGGCTGTTTGGCAAGGGATTGCTGGCGGTCAAAGACATGCTTCATCCATTGCAGCGCTGCCAGCCAGACCTTGCCACCGGCACTGCTACTGGCGAATTCCAAGGCGGTGGCCAGTGGGCGTAGATTTTTGGTGCAAAGTCCGCTTTGCTTATCCACAGCCTGCCAGCGCAAATCCATTTGGCTGACAGGCGTTTCTGTGAGAAGTTTGCCGGTCGAGCGCAGCGCATCTTCCGGCATGATGCGAAACGCCTTGTGACGCACTGCTCCGAAAGGGGTAATGTCGGGGAGCGTGTCATCCACATACAGTAAGAGCAGTTCGCCCACCCGTGGTGTGGCTTGTTGGCGTTCGTTGTGTATTTTGGCGGCCTGCTGGGTGGCCGCCGCCTTGGTCTCATCTTCCAGTTGTCTGGTTTGGTAGCTAAAGGCTTCCACCACATTGTCTGTGAGCTGGCGGTAGCGTTGCCATGTGTAGCACAGAAGATACAGGTTGGTTTTGGCGGGCTTGAATCGCCGTAAGTCGTAGACGGTGTAAAAATTAGCCAGACTGGCGTAGTAAGCGATGTTGCGCTGGGAGACAGCAAGGCCTGGGAGCAGCTTTTTTGCAATCGCATACAAAGGCTTCAGCGTCAGGCGCTTTTGGCGTTCAACACCCATCTGGCGGTAGCGAAAACTCTTGGCATCTTGCTTCAGGGCGGCCAATTCCGTCAATGTGTTCTCATGGGCCAGCAGCAACTCCAGCGTTTCGCGTGCCTCATCGGTCATGGCGGCCTCGACCAATTGCTCCAGGCGCTCCCGCTCCGCACTGAGTGCATCTCTGATGATGGTTTGCAGCGTGGAGTAGCCGGGGCGCACGATGCGCTGCCCAATCAAAAAGACCATCAACTCGGCCAGCAAAAAGGTGGCCGTTACATCCGTGCGTGCCAGCAATCTGGCTTTTTCTTGCAGTATTGGCAAGTCGCCCGCGCAGTACATGCGGTAGCCAAAAAGTTGCGCAATTTTATTGCGCTGCACATAGTATTCGCTGGCGTGCAGAGCGGTTTTTACAAGTGCTTGGCCAGGGAAATACCGCAGCAAAATGAACTCAACGTCTTCAGACGGAAGATCATCAAGAGAGAATAGAAAAAATGCCTGCTTGGCTTTGAAGTAGCCGATTTGCAGCAGGCAATAGACTTGGGCCAAGAAGCTCTTTCGCCCAAGCGCAAGGGCCAGTTCCGCATCGGTCAGTGCGAAAAATTCAATGCGCTGAAAATCGTCGAAACTGGGAATTCCGTAGAGCGCCGTTTTTTCCGCATCTGACAGGATGGTCAGCCGCTCGTTGTGGTCACCGCGCATGTTCAAGGGGTTTACTTAAACGCCCGGTCCAGCTCATCAATGCGCCGACGCATGGGAGCGCGGCCATAGATTGCTGTGGTGGTCTGGATACTGGCATGCCCCATCTGAGCCTGAATCACATCCAGGGGTACGTTCTTTGCAATGGCCCTGGTGCCAAAGGTATGGCGCAGCCAATGGGTGGAGGCTTGGCGCATCCGGTGCCGCTCGGATGCGGGCAGGTTGGCCACGTCAATGGCTTTGGATAACCAGGATTTGACGTGCTCGTACAGTGCCTGGTAGCCCACGCCTTGCAGGGGATCATGCAAACTGGCCAGCACCGGTGCAGATGGGACTGCGCAGGTAATGTCACCCAGGCCCCGCGCTTGCAGGTAGGTGTTGAGCGCCTGCAAGGCCGACGGGGGTATGGCCACGATACGGTTCTTGGAGCCTTTGCCATGCACTTGCATGATCCAGCCCTCTTCTTCGTGTTGAATATCGGACAGCTTGACGCACAGCAATTCAGCGCTGCGCAAACCCACGCTGGCGACGAATTGGACGATAAAAGCCATGCGCTGTGCCGCCGCTGCGGGCAGTTTGGTTTGGCAGTACGCGATAACTTGTTGCGTGGCCACTTCACTGAGCGCTTTGGATTGCAGCACCCGTTCTTCTTTGTCGTCGCCAATTTTTTGGTTCACCAATAGCCAAGGGTTCCTGCTGATGTAGCCGCTCGCTTGGAGCCAGTGAAACATCGACACAACGATGGTGATGGCCTGGCGTACGCTGCGCGTGCTCAAGGGACCGCGAAAGGGGGCCCAGCCAGGTGTTCCGGGTTTGGCACGGGCGCGTGAAATCCAGTGGGGCGGCACATGCTGCAAAAATGCCATGTAATCGCGGCAGTCCAACAGCATCATGCGCCCCAGCGTGGCTGCGTGGCGCTCATAGCGCAGCCATAACAAAAGACGGGTGGCCTCTCGTGTATAGGTTCTGACCGTTGCCGCAGAGCCTGCCTTGGCCGCAACCCACGTGTCGATTGCCTGCTTGTCGTCGTCCGTGGGGAGCAGCGGGTGCTCAGGGTTTGGGGCCAAGGTCGGGTCAAGAGATCGTGCTGGAGAGGGCAATGCGAAGACTGGCCGGGATGGCTGTGGCTGCTCGTTCAGGAGGATGGCCAAATACGCGGCTATTCGTTGCGCTTTTGTGCGTCCAATCCCAGGCAGTAAGCGCCACCACCGCCCGCCCGTGGCAATGTGCGCCTGCAATTGCGCCAAAATCACCACATCGATGCGCAGCAATTTGACGGCGGTGGTGCTGTCAAACCAACCCGCAATGGCATCGCAGGGTTGTGGCTGCTCGGCGGCGACGGTCTCCAGGTCATGCAGGGTGCTCAGCAATCGCTCCCGCAAGCGGGAACGTACGCGCTGCCGACGCAGCGCTTTGGCATTTGCTGGATAGAGTTCCTGGTGCATCTGGAGCACATCGGACTCAGACCAACCATCCAGGGCGCTGGCCGCAACGAACTCTTCCAGACTGGGTGGGCTGTAGGTGGAGTCTTTATAGCTCGCCACGTCGGGCTGCATTGCGTTAAAACTCAGTCCAATCAAGCGCCATGCACTCAACCCACGCCGACGTGCCACGGCACGCACTGCATCACGGGTTTGCAAGTGGGCCACTTTTGCTTGGTGGCCATGCTCTACCCCCAGATAGCGCTTTGCGGCCACGCCGATGGGCAAACCCTCAGATACCGCGCGCAGATAAGCAAAATGGTGCAGGCCCAGACGATGCACATAAACGGAGCTGTCACCGGTGTCCGCGAGGCGCAAATGTGGCCCCATACCCGTACCTTTTGACAGCACCCCCATCATGAGGGATTTGCCTTGCCCAAGCGCTTGACAGCACCCATGCCAATGAGTGAGCGCATTTGGGTGATGGCAATGGCATTGAGTTGACCCAAACGCTCAGGCGCACGGATGCCTTGGTGAATCAACACAGCATTGATGCTCTCCATGTTGGACAGCACCACCAGCTGCTCCAATGTGGCCGCGTCCCTCATGTTACCGGCATCCTTGGGATTGGCCTCGCGCCACTGGGCGGCGGTCATGCCAAACAGCGCCACGTTCAGCAGATCGGCCTCACTGGCGTAAAGCGTGGCTGTTTGGGCACGGGTCAACTGGCGTGGGACGAGGTGCTCCCTGATGGCATCGGTATGAATGCGGTAATTGATCTTGGCCAGCGTGCGCTGAAAATTCCATTCCAGGGAGGTCGCCCGAGCTTCCTCGTCTTTGAGGCGCTGGAATTCCTTGATGAGATAGAGTTTGAATTCGGGACTGAGCCACGAGCCAAATTCAAAGGCGATGTCACGGTGGGCGTAGGTGCCGCCGCCCCTGCCGGATTTGGCGTACAGGCCGATGGCCCCGGTGGCCTCCACCCACTTGGAGGGGGAGAGTGAAAAGCTGTTGAGCCCTGCTTGGGCCTTAAACCTATCGAATTCGATAGGTTTGAAGTCCGGGTTGTTGATCTGCTCCCATATTCCCAGAAACTCAACGGTGTTGCGGTTACGTAGCCACCCGTAAAGGACGGTTTCGTCACCGAAGCGTTTGACCATGTCGGTAAGCGAGATGTAATCCTGATCGTGCCGTGTCGTGTAGCCAACCGGGGTACCCTGGACGGTAATGCTGCGGTTTTTCATGAGGAAGGCCAACGGCGAGTAGTTTTGACGATCAAATTTTAACCTGAGATAAATAGAGTAATCTTAGGGTATTGTCTTAAAATCTTTGCACCTTGCCGTCCATATGGGCCTAAAAATGCAAGCCCAGAGTATGTTCATATCCTCGGTCAGTCTGCGTCTGAAATTTCCGCCGGTTTGGGC
>JBBRMH010000188.1:0-6815 GCA_038230935.1 Burkholderiales bacterium
GACAGGCGGATTTTGTCGCCGTCATACCAGGACGACTCGAACTGCCGGAACTCGCGGCGCACCACCTCGTCACGCGTGCGATTGTTGCCAGCCAGGTTGATGCGGCGCACATAAGCCCGGCGGGACGGATCGCCCTGCAACACAAACGAGACGCGGTTATTGGTACGGTCGATTTCAGGCGTGGCTTCCACTTTTGAAAACGCAAACCCGAAAGTGCCGAAATAATCGGTAAAGGCCTTGACGGTTTCAGCCACATGGTCGGCGTTGTAGGCCTCGCCTGGCTTAATGGTCACCAGCGACTTGAACTCTTCTTCACGGCCCAGGTAGTTGCCATTGAGCTTGATGCCAGACACCACAAACCGCTCACCCTCGCTGATGTTCAGGGTGATGGTGACATCCTGCTTGTCGGGCGAAATCGCGACCTGCGTTGAGTCCACCTTGAATTCGAGATACCCCCTGGCGAGGTAATAAGAGCGCATGCTTTCAATGTCGGCATTGAGTTTGGCACGCGAATAGCGGTTGGACTTGGTGTACCAGCTCATCCAGCCACCCGTGTCCAGATCGAACAGGCCGCGCAACGTCGATTCGCTGAACGCCTTGCTGCCGACCACCCGGATGTCCTTGATTTTGGCAATGTCGCCCTCGGTCACGCTGAACGACAGGTTCACCCGGTTGCGTTCAATCGGCGTGACGGTTGTGACCACTTCTGCACCGTACATGCTCCGGTTGATGTACTGGCGCTTGAGTTCCTGCTCGGCGCGGTCGGCCAGGGCCTTGTCAAAAGGCTGGCCGTCGGTGAGCCCGATTTCCCTGAGCGCCTTTTTAAGCACATCCTTTTCAAACTCTTTGGAGCCGACAAAGTCCACATCGGCGACAGTCGGGCGTTCCTCGACGATCACGACCAGCACATCGCCATTGACTTCTACCCGCACATCCTTGAACAAACCAAGCGCAAACAGCGCACGAATGGCGGTGGAACCCTTGTCATCGCTGTAGGTTTCACCCACCCTGAAGGGCAGCGATGCGAAGATGGTTCCGGGCTCGACCCGCTGCAGACCTTCCACCCGGATGTCACGCACCGTGAACGGGTCCACGGCCCAGGCCGCCTGGGCTAACAGCAAGCTGACAGCAAACGCGGACAGGGTTCGAAACTGAAATCGATTTGAATTTTTTCGCATGAACTTTAAGGTGTTGGCTTGGGCGGTAGCTGGGTACCAGCCCGGCAGGGTAGAGGTATAAAAATAGCGATCAACCCAACAGCCGGGTGACGTCATTGAACAAGGCGACAGACATCATACACAGCAGCAGTGCCACGCCGCCGCGCTGCAGTCCGTCCATCCAGGCCTCAGACACAGGTCGGCCCGTGACGGCCTCCCAGAGGTAATACATCAGGTGCCCACCGTCCAGAACCGGCAAAGGCAGCAGGTTCAGAACGCCCAGACTCACGCTGATCAGGGCCAAAAACACCAGATAAGCGCTCAGGCCAATGCTCGCAGACTTGCCTGCGTAGTCGGCAATCGTGAGAGGGCCACTGAGGTTTTTAAGAGATGCCTGCCCTGTCACCATCTTTCCCATCATCTTCAATGTCAGCGCCGAAACATCCCAGGTGCGAACCGCGCCTTGCCACAAGCCGTCGAACACGCCGTAACGCACGGTGACAAATTCGGGTGGTGTACCGACATACGCACCAATCCGGCCTACGACCAGCTTGCCCTCTTGCCGTGCCTCGGGGCTGACAGGCAAAGCCACCGTCTGCCCTGCCCGCACGATCTGCCAGGTCTGGGGCAGCGAAACCGGTGCGCCGCTGCCGGAAACCACAGAGCTGCGGATGCTTTCGCGCAGTTGCTGGCCATCGACAATGACCGTATTACCCACACGCTGCACCACATCGCCTGCACGCAAACCGGCTTTCTCGGCCACGCTGCCCGCCGTGACTTCGCCAATGACGGGCTGGGTCCACGGCCCCAAAATTCCTATTTTCCGGAACAGCTGGGCATCGGCATCACTGGCATTCAATTCACTGAGCTTGAGCAGCACGTCTTTAACGGGCGCATCAGCCGACGGGTCAGCCTGAGGGTTGCGGCTGACCGCCAGCCGTACATCGCGGCCCGTCAAGGCCCCCTGCGTCAGGCGCCAGCGCAGGTCTTCAAAAGAGCGCACCACCTCCAGCGGTTCACCATCAAAAGCGGCCTGTTGCACCAATTCTTGTCCACGCAGGCCTGCGCGCTCTGCAATCGAGCCCGCGACAGGGCTTGCCAGGATCGCCCTGGGCTCTTGCAGGCCGCTCCAGTTAACGATGCTGTAGAGAACAATGGCCAGCAATAAATTGGCAATCGGCCCTGCCGCGACCACAGCCGCACGAGACTTCAGCGGCTGGGTGTTGAAGGCCAGATGCCGCTCAGCCGCGTCCACGGGTGCCTCGCGCTCATCGAGCATCTTGACGTAGCCGCCCAGGGGCAGCATGCCAATGGCAAATTCGGTCGGTTTGCCTTTGAGCCGCCAGGTGTAGATGGGTTTGCCAAAGCCAATGGAGAACTTCAGCACCTTGATGCCGCAAGCCACCGCCACCCGGTAGTGGCCATATTCGTGTACCGCAATCAGCACCCCCAGTGCCACAATAAAAGCCAGTAGTGTCAGCATGTCATCACTCCAGTCATTGATCCAGTGTTCAGCCCAGTTGAGCGGCTATCTTGCCAGCTGCAGCGCGCGCCTGTGTGTCCAGCGCCAGCAAGTCGCCGATACCACCGACTTCAGACACCACCAGAGCGTCCAAAGTTGCAAGATTGACATGGTGAATCTGGTCAAAGCGAATGCGCTTGTCCAGAAAGGCCGCCACGGCTACCTCATTGGCCGCATTCAGGACCGCCGTGGTGCCAGTGCGTGCTGCAAGCACCTCCCAGGCCAGCTGCAAGCCCGGAAAACGCTGCGGGTCAGGCACCTCAAAAGTCATGTTGGCCATGGCCCTGAAATCAAGCGCCTGGGCACCGGAAGCGATACGCCCAGGCCAGGCCAGGCCGTAAGCAATCGGAACCCGCATGTCAGGGCACCCCAGCTGGGCAACCACCGAGGTGTCCAGGTACTGCACCATGGAATGCACAATGCTTTGCGGGTGAATCACCACTTCGATTTGTGCGGGCATCAGGCCAAACAGGAACTTTGCCTCAATGACTTCAAGCGCCTTGTTCATCATGGTGGCGGAGTCCACCGAGATTTTTCGTCCCATCACCCAGTTCGGGTGCGCACAGGCCTGCTCGGGCGTCACCTCCCGAAGGGTGTCCAGGGCGTGGGTTCGGAACGGTCCGCCCGAGGCTGTCAAAATGATTTTTTCAACACGCTCGGCCCACACCGCCGGGTCTTCAGGCAGAGACTGAAAAATCGCCGAGTGCTCACTGTCAATCGGCAGCAGCTGGGCACCGCCGTCACGCACGGCCTGCATGAACACATCACCGCCCACGACCAGAGCCTCTTTGTTGGCCAGCAGCAAACGTTTGCCCGAGCGCGCCGCAGCCATGCACGCACCCAGACCCGCTGCGCCCACAATGGCGGCCATCACAGCATCGGTCAGTTCATGCGACGCTATGGTTTCGAGAGCATCAGGCCCATATAAAACCTGCGTAGGAAGCTGATTCAGCTTTATTTTTTCAGCCAACAGGCGCGCATGCGGTGCGCTGGCCATCACGGCATACTGCGGCTTGAAGCGCGCGCATTGCGCCAGCATCAAATCGACCTGCGTGGCGGCACTCAAGGCAAACACCTCGAAGCGGTCAGGGTGAGCGGCGATCACATCCAGCGTGTTGACACCAACGGAGCCGGTTGAACCCAGAACGGTAACGCGCTGCTTGGCAATGGTCATGACGAAATTTCAGGAAGCTTTAGAAGCTGGCCAGCATCATGGCCAGTGGCAAAGCGGGTAACAGGGCATCAACGCGGTCCAGCACGCCGCCATGGCCTGGCAGCAGGCGGCTGGAATCCTTGACACCCGCGCTGCGTTTGATCAGGGACTCCACCAGGTCGCCAACGACGCTCATGGCCGCCAGAAAAATCACCGCGACAACCATCACCACCGCGCCATGCTGCCCCCACAGACGGGCATACAGGCTGCCACTGAAAGCACTCGGGGTGGCGGTATCAAGCCCTGCCCAGACAACCGACAAGATCACCACGCCCACCATACCGCCCCACACGCCTTCCCAGCTTTTGCCGGGGCTGATTGATGGTGCGAGTTTTCCCCGGCTGAACCTGCCGCCAAACGCCCGGCCCGCGAAGTAAGCAGAAATGTCCGCCACCCACACCAGCAGTAAAACAGACAGCAAAAAGTTGATACCGATGACACGCGCCTGCGCCACGGCCAGCCAGGCCAGCCAAAGCGCCACCAGGCCACCCAGCAAGCGCACCCCTTTTGGAATGCGCGGCCAGCCGGGGACACCCTGACGCAGCAACCAGGCACCGGCCAGAACCCAGCCGCCGCCCGCCAGCGCCCACAGCAAAGGCAATGGTTTGTCCAATAGACCGGCGTACCACGACAGACCGCACAGCGACACACAGGCCAGAGCCAACGCTACCGATAGGCCCTGCGCACAGCCATTCAAACGACCCCACTCCCACGCTCCAGCTGCAATCAATACCAGCGCTACGGCACAAAACGGAACCGCTGTGCGGTAGAAAAGCGCTGGCAGCAAAATCGCCAGCAACACGACTGCAGTGATTACACGCTGCCAAAGCATCAGGCCACCTTCACGTTGTGCATGTGGCCGCCACTGTTGAGCTGTGCAGAGGTCTGGCCAAACCGCCGCTCCCGGCTGCAAAACACGGCGATGGCTTCATCGAGTGCAGCCACATCAAAATCCGGCCAGAGCTTGTCCGAAAAATGCAGCTCAGAATAAGCCGCCTGCCAGAGCAAAAAGTTACTGATGCGCAACTCGCCTCCGGTGCGGATCAACAGGTCCGGGTCAGGCACATGGGCCAGCGCCATGGCCCGATCCAGCGAGGCCTCGGTGATGGCTTGACCGCTGTTCACCAGTTGTTGCGCAGCCTGCGCAATGTCCCACCGACCACCGTAGTTAAAGCAGACATTGAACACAAGCCGCTGGTTGTCGGCCGTGGCACTTTCGGCCTGTCGCAAACTGGCCTGTACCTTTTCAGACAATTGCTGGCGATTGCCTACAAAGTGCAGCTGCACGCCATTGGCCTTCAGGCGCGGTACTTCCCTGGCCAGCGATAGCACCAGCAAATCCATCAGACCAGACACCTCCTCGACAGGCCGATTCCAGTTTTCCGATGAAAATGCAAACACCGTCAAAATGGCAATACCGCGGTCAATACACGCCTGAACACATGCCCTGAGCGCATCCACGCCCTGCTTGTGCCCTGCCACGCGTGGCAAAAAACGCCTGGTCGCCCAGCGACCGTTGCCATCCATGACGATGGCCACATGGTGGGGGGGTGCAGTCGGATTGGCGGGGACCACAGTGAACCTAAGGCTTTGGATGGCTTAGACGGCCATGATGTCGGCTTCTTTTCCGGACACCAGCTTATCGACCTCAACGATGAAACGGTCTGTGAATTTCTGGATTTCATCCTGCGACCTGCGCTCGTCATCTTCAGAGGCCAGTTTGTCCTTGACCAGTTTTTTGACACCGTCATTGGCATCACGGCGCAAATTACGAATCGACACCTTGGCGTGCTCGCCTTCATTGCGAACCACTTTGGTGAGTTCCTTGCGGCGCTCTTCTGTCATGGCTGGCATGGGCACACGAATCAGGTCGCCTTGCGATGCCGGGTTCAGGCCCAGGTCTGAATCACGAATGGCTTTCTCGATTTTCGCGCCCATGCCTTTTTCCCACGGCGACACACTGATGGTGCGGGCATCGAGCAGTGCCACATTGGCCACCTGGCTGATCGGCACCATGGAGCCGTAATAATCCACCTGTACCGTGTCAAGCAGGCCCGGATTGGCGCGGCCGGTACGAATTTTGGTCAGATTGCCTTTGAACGAATCCACAGACTGCTGCATTTTTTGTTCTGCGTTCTGTTTGATCTCAACAATGCTCATGATTGAAACTCCGGATTTTGATGCGGGGAACGCGGTGAATATGGAAAACTGCGGAAAATAGGGAACAAGGCTTAAACGTGTACCAGTGTGCCTTCATCTTCGCCCTGCACCACGCGTTTGAGCGCGCCGTGCTTGAAAATACTGAAAACCTTGATCGGCAGCTTCTGGTCGCGACACAACGCAAACGCTGTGGCGTCCATGACCTCGAGGTTTTTGCCCATGACTTCGTCGAACGTGATGGTCGCATAACGCGTCGCGTTCAGGTCTTTTTTCGGATCAGCCGAATAAACACCGTCCACTTTGGTGGCCTTCAGGACGATCTCGGCACCGATCTCGGCACCTCGCAACGCAGCAGCGGTATCGGTGGTGAAAAACGGATTGCCCGTGCCAGCTGCAAAAATAACGACTTTGCCCTCTTCGAGGTACTGCAAAGCCTTGGGCCTGACATAAGGCTCGACAACGCGCTCGATGCCGATGGTGGACATGACGCGCGGCGTCAGCCCGGCCTTGTCCATGGTGTCACCCAGGGCCAGCGCGTTCATCACGGTGGCGAGCATGCCCATGTAGTCAGCGGTAGCACGGTCCATACCGACCGAGCCACCCGCCACACCCCGAAAAATATTGCCGCCACCAATGACTACAGCCACCTGAACACCCATGCGCGTGATTTCGGCAATTTCTTCCACCATGCGCACAATCGTGGCCCGGTTGATGCCAAAGGCGTCATCACCCATCAAGGCCTCACCTGACAGTTTTAACAAGA